>DATACF010000028.1:0-4030 GCA_036259235.1 Longimicrobium sp.
CTCCGGAGCGGTCCCGCACCCGAAGCCGGCCCCGCACCTCCCCGCCCCGCCACCGACGCCCGCCGGCCTCGAAGAAAGCCGAAAATCACCCCGCCTCGATCAACGCGAACGGGAGGCTGAAGCTCTCGCGCAAAAGGAACTTCCGCTCCGCGCTCCGGCTCTCGGAGATCGGCGACGTCCGCGTGGGCGACGTGTACCCCCGGAACCCCACCCGCCACGCCAGGAGCTTGAGGCGGAGCATGTGGAAGGGATCGCTCACCATCACCGCCGACGCGTCCCCCCGCTCCTCCATCATCCGCCCCACCGCCCGCATCGACTGGAGCGTCGTCAGCCCCGTCTTCTCGACCAGGATGGCCCGCGCCGGCACCCCCGCCCTGACGGCGTAGCGGCGCGAGACCACCGCCTCGCTCACGGTGTCGCCCGGCCCCACCCCGCCGGTCATGATCAGCGTCTCCGCGATCCCCCGCCGGTACAGCTCCACCGCGTGGTCGAGCCGCGCCTTGAGGACCGGCGACGGCCGCCCGTCGTACTGCGCCGCCCCCAGGACCACGATGACGTCCGCCTTCCGCGCCTCGTCGCGCCGCCCGTAGAGGTGGATGGCCGCCACCAGGAGCGCCCACACGGCCCCCCCCAGCAGCAGCAGCATCAGCCCCCACCGCACCATCCGCACGGGAAGCGGCGCCCGCGGCTTCCGCCCGCCATGCGCAGACACGGGGACGTGCACGCCCCCGGACACGCCGTGGCGGGGTTCGGGCGGCGGGGCGCCCGGGTCGGGGAAAGGAAGCGTCGACAGGGGTCAGGCGCGCTGGTGGAGCCGCTCGCGGAGCAGCGTGGGGCCCAGGTGCTCGCGGAGGAAGTCTTCGGCCGCCTCGCGGCCGTCCTCCACCGCCTCCTCGGTCTCGCGGATCAGCTCGCGGTCTTCGGGAGAGGCCGCGTCTTCGGCGCGGGCGAGGGCGGCGTACGCCTCGTCCTCCCACCCCTGGGCGGCCGCGGCCAGGGCGGTCAGGAGCTGGAGCTCGACGTCCTCCACCCGCTCGCTCGCGGCGCGGTGGAGGTGCTCGGCCCCCTCCTCGGTGCGGCCGGCGTCGATGAGGGCCAGCCCGAAGAGCCCGCGCATCCACGACTCGTCGGGGCCGGAGAGGGCGTTCTCCAGCTCCGCCAGCCCCTCGTCGGTGCGGCGCGCCAGGAGGTACGTCACCCCCAGCTCCGCGCGGACGTAGGTGTCGTCCGGGGCCAGGTCGCGCGCCGCCATCAGCTCGGCGGCGGCCTGCTCGTACATCCCCTCGCGCGCCAGGTACGCCCCGTACGCCGCGCGGGCGAAGGGGAAGCCGGGGGCGGTGAGCGCCGCCAGCCGGAGCGCCCGCTCGGCCTCGGGGTCGTCGTACGCGGCCACCCCCGTCCCCGCCGCCGCCAGGACGAACGGGTCGGTGGGCTCCAGCGCCAGCGCGCGGCGGAAGAACTCGTACGCCTCCCCCTCCTCGCCCAGCCGCTCGGAGGCGATCCCCAGCCAGCAGAAGAGGGACGCGTCGTCGCCGTGCTCCTCGACGGCCTCCAGGAGCATCGAGCGCGCCTCGTCCCAGCGCTCCTCGGCCCCCAGCGCCTCGGCCTCGGCCACGAGCGCGGCCACGGCGGCCTCCCTCGGGTCCGCCGCGTCCTCGGCCTCGACGTCGTCCTCCTCGTGCTCCAGCTCGTTCGTCTCCATCCCTTCCCCTTTCCGGGCGACCGCGCCCCGCCTTCGCAATCCGCGTGCGAAACGGTCGTACACGCGTGAGGCGCCCCGTGTCCCCGCGGCCGCGAACCGTTCAACATACGCGCCCGGGACGAGGGGCCGAAAGAGCCTCACGCAGGGGCAGCGGAGGGAGCGGAGGGGTTCCCCTGCTGTCTCTGCTGCCTCTGCGTGAGACCTGTCTTTTACGGCTCTGGCTCTCACAGGGGACACAGAGGGGCCCCGTGCGCGCGACGGAGCCCCCTGTGTCCTCTGTGCCCCCTGTGAGAGGCTTATCTGCGGAACGTGTCGACGCCACGAAGGCGGAGGGAAGGGCTAGATGACGGCCATCTCGCGGCCGACGGACGCGAAGGCCTCGAGGACGGCGTCGATGTGGTCGTCGGTGTGGGTGGCCATGAGCGAGATGCGGAGCCGGCACGAGCTCTCGGGGACGGCGGGCGGCATCACCGGGTTGGTGAAGACCCCGCCGTCGAAGAGCGCCTTCCACATCACGAACGTCTCCTCCATCCCCCCGATCACCACCGGGATCACCGGCGTCTGGCTCCCGCCGATGTCGAAGCCCAGCGACACCAGCCCCTCCTGCATCCGCCGGGTGAGGCGCCACAGGTTCTCGCGCCGCTCCGGCTCGGCCGCCATCACCTCCATGCACGCCAGCACCGTCGCCACCGACGCCGGCGGCATGCTGGCGCTGAAGATCAGCGAGCGCGCGTGGTGCTTGAGGTAGTGCACCACCGCTTCCGGCCCCGCCACGAAGCCCCCGATCGACGCGAACGACTTCGAGAAGGTCCCCATCGTCAGCAGCACCCGGTCGCGGAGGCCGAAGTGCGACGCCGTCCCCGCCCCGTCGGGCCCCAGCACCCCCAGCGCGTGCGCGTCGTCGACCATCACCTCGGCCCCGTGGCGCTCGGAGAGGGCCACCAGCCCCGGGAGGTCGGCGATGTCGCCCTCCATCGAGAAGACCCCGTCGGTCACCACCAGCCGGTGCGCCCCCTCCGGCACCCCCGAGAGCTGCCGCTCCAGCGCCGCCAGGTCGGCATGCGGGTAACGGTGCGTCGTCCCGTACGTCAGCTGCGCCCCGTCGACGATGCTGGCGTGGTTGAGCCGGTCGAGGAAGAGGTGGTCGCCGCGCCCCACCAGCGTCGAGATCACCCCCAGGTTGGTCTGGTAGCCGGTGCTGAAGACCAGCGCCGACTCCGTCCCCATCAGCGCCGCCAGCTTCTCCTCCAGCTCCACGTGCAGGTCGAGCGTCCCGTTCAGGAAGCGGCTCCCCGTGCACCCGGTGCCGTAGCGGAAGAGCGCCTGGCGCGCCTTCTCCAGCACGTAGGGGTGGTGCGTGAGCCCCAGGTAGTTGTTCGACCCCACCATGACCTTCCGCTCGCCGCCGATCACCACCTCGGTGTCGTGCGACTCCTCGATGGGGACGAAGTACGGGTAGAACCCGGCCTCCTGGACCTCGCGCGCGCGCGTGTAGCGGCTGCACTTCTCGACGATTCCCATCGCTCCTCCGGGAAGGGTCGGCCCGCGTGCGGTTCTCGGGGCCTTCGGTGAGGGGTGCGGCCACGAGGGAGCCTGGGGGCCTCGTGGACGGCGGACCGGATGCCGGCTGGCGGACGCGCCAGCTCAGGGCGCGCGGTACGGGGAGAGTGGGGCGGAAGGCGCGGCGGACGTTTCGGGGGCCGCGGGCCGTCGTCTTCTCGGGCGGGGGATTGCACGAGGGCGGCCAAACGTCCGTCGGCGGGAAAGGTAGGCCCGCGCCGCCGCCGGACGCAAGGATTCCGTCACCGCCGTCCGGGTTCGGGCAGGGTCGTGGCCCGCCCGTCCGAACGCGTTGCGGCCCAAGCGGTTGCCGGGCGCGCGAAGGCCCCGCCGGGTGCGGCGGGGCCTCGCGTGAGTGCCGGGAGCGGGACTCGAACCCGCATGGGCTTTCGCCCGAGAGATTTTAAGTCTCTTGTGGCTACCGATTTCACCATCCCGGCCGGCGGCGCGTCGTTTCGTCACGCCCACGCGTCGTCAAAGATACACGCGTGCCGTCCGGCGGTCCACGGGGCGTCGTCGAGCGCCGTGATCGTGAACGGCGAACGGCAACGGCGGATTCGGGCGTGTCCCTCCGCTGCGCTCCGGGCCGGGCTGCGCGGAACGGCGGAACTTCGATCGCGTACCGACAGGCTTGCGTCGCATGCCTCCGCCCCCGCGCCCCCCCTCCCCCCGCACGCAATGGGCGTGCGTGGTGAGGGGAGAAATTCAACCCGATCCGCGACTTACGAGCTTCCCCCACGCGGTGACCGCCCCCGCGCACGGATGCCA
>DATACF010000029.1:0-9584 GCA_036259235.1 Longimicrobium sp.
ACCCGCAGCACCAGGTCGGCGCAGGCGGTGCCGTGCCCCATCCGGCCGAGGTCGTCCCCATCCGCGTCTTCGGGGCGCGGCTGGAGACGTCGGCGGCTGTGCTGGCGGCGGCGGTGCGGTGGGGGGCGGCGGAGGGGCTCCACCTCCTCAACCTGAGCCTGGGGACGCTCGCCATCCACGGCGTGGTCCCCCTCTACGCCGCGTGCGAGGGCGCCCGGCGCGGGGGGACGACGGTGGTGGCCGCCGTGCACGCGGGGCGGGGGTGGAGCTACCCGGCCATCTTCGCCAACGCCATCGGGGTGGGGGCGCTGGAGGGGGCGGAGCGCGCGCTGGAGGTGCGCCCGGACGAGGCGGTGGAGTGCCTGGCCCCCGCCGAGCACGACGGCGTCCGCGCCCCCGGCGGCGCCCTCCGCCGCGTCCGGGGGACGAGCTTCGCCGCCCCGGTCGTCACCGGGATCGCAGCCCGCCTCCTCGAGCGGAGCCCCGGCGCGGGGCTGGAGGAGGTGCGGGAGCTGCTGCGGCGGTTCGCGAGTGAGTGCGTGAGTGCGTGAGTGCGTGAGTGCGCACTTCCCGCGCGGGGCTTTCGGTGGTAGACTTCCGCTCGCGCGGGGGGGAACGGTCCCTCCCGCGCGCTCTTCGTTTTCGCCGCCACATCGCCCGATGGAAGCACTGCCGCTCATCACCGCGCTGATCGCGGGGTTCGCCCACGCGCTCGAGGCCGACCACATGGCCGCGGTCACCACGTTCGTCTCGCGCCGGCCGCGCCCGCTGGAGGCCCTGGGGTTCGGGCTCCGGTGGGGGCTGGGGCACTCGGCCGCCATCCTCGCCGTGGGCGGGGTGCTGATCGCGCTGGGGCTGCGCCTCCCCGAGGGGGTGGCGCGCGGGCTGGAGTTCGGGGTGGGGACGCTCCTCCTGGCGCTGGGGCTCTGGCTCCTCTGGGGCGTCCTTCACGAGCGCGCCCACCGGCTGGCCGGCGCGGGCGGGCACGCGCACCCGCACCCCCACGCGCACGGGGGCGGGAGCCTCTGGGTGGGCGTGGCGCACGGGCTGGCGGGGACGGCGCCGCTCATCGCCGTCCTCCCCGTGGCCATGACGCGCTCGCCCTGGATGGCGGGCGGCTACCTCCTCCTCTTCGGCGTGGGGACCACGGTGGCGATGGGGCTCTACGCGCTGGTGGCCGGCCTCGTCTTCCACCACGCCGGGAGCCGCGTCCCCGCCCTCGGCATCGTCTGGATGCACGGCGCGATGGGTGCATAAGGCCCTTCGCACTCACGCACTCACGCACTCACGCACTTTTCTTCAGACGGAGACGACGCCGATGTCCGACGCAGCCCCGAGCCCCGAGACGCCGCAGACCGACCCACAGGTGACGATCACGATTCGGAACAACGGGCCGTACTCGGTCGAGGGCCCCTTCCGCCTGGTGGACGCGGACGGGAACGAGTACCCCGTGCAGGCGGGGAAGCGGGTGTCGCTCTGCCGCTGCGGCGCGTCGACCAACAAGCCCTTCTGCGACGGGACGCACTCCAGGCTCGGCTTCCAGGCCGCCGAGCGCGCCGTGCGCGAGGCCGAGGGCGGCGCGTCCTGACCTGTCCCGGCGGGTGATCCCCGCCTCCGCGCCCTCCGGAAGAGCGCACGAAGCCTCGCACGGGAGCCCGCCCACCGGCGTCCGTGCGAGGCTTCCCGCTTCTGCCGCGGCGGCTTCGTCCGACCGGCGCGGGGCTCCGGGACCGGATCCTTATCAAGAATCATTCTTGACAGGGAACGGGACGACCCCTAGGATGCCCGGCCCGCACGGGAGTCGCGGGCCGGGCGGTTTTTCGTCTCGTTCAACCCAGAGGAGGGCCCCGATGTCCACCGTCCCCCCGTCGTCGCCGCCGATCGAGGCGCGCGGCTACGCGCACCCCGAGGCGCTGGTCTCCACCGAGTGGGTCGCCGCGCACCTCGACGACCCGTCGGTGCGCATCGCCGAGTCCGACGAGGACGTCCTCCTCTACGACGTGGGGCACATCCCCGGCGCGGTGAAGATCGACTGGCACACCGACCTCCAGGCCCCCGACATGCGCGACTACCTCGACGCCGAGGCGTTCGCGGCGCTCATGCGCGAGAAGGGGATCTCGCCCGAGACGACGGTCGTCTTCTACGGCGACAAGAACAACTGGTGGGCCACCTACGCCCTCTGGGTCTTCCGTCTCTTCGGCCACGACCGGGTGAAGATCATGGACGGCGGCCGGAAGAAGTGGGACGACGAGGGGCGCCCCTTCACCCCCGACGTCCCCGCCTATCCGCCCGCCGACTACCCCACGCCGAAGCGCGACGACGAGAAGGTGCGCGCCTTCCGCGAGGAGGTCCTCGAGCACGTCAAGCGCCGCGGCCAGCTGGTCGACGTCCGCTCGCCCGAGGAGTTCCGCGGCGAGAAGCTGCACATGCCCGACTACCCGCAGGAGGGCGCGATGCGCGGCGGGCACATCCCGGGGGCCAAGAACATGCCCTGGGCCCGCGCCGTGAACCCCGACACCGGCGAGTTCCGCCCCGCCTCCGAGCTCCGCGAGCTCTACGAGGGGCAGCTGGGGCTCAAGGACTCGGAGGAGACCATCGCCTACTGCCGCATCGGCGAGCGCTCGTCGCACACCTGGTTCGCGCTCACCTACCTCCTCGGCTACCCCAGGGTCCGCAACTACGACGGGTCCTGGACCGAGTGGGGCAACTCCGTCCGCCTCCCCATCGAGAAGCCGTAACCCGCCATCTCACGCGGAGACGCGGGAGCTTTTACTGCCTGGGTCTCACGCAGAGAAGCAGAGTCAGCAGAGGAAGTTCTCTGCCGACTCTGCTTCTCTGCGTGAGACAGGCTTTTCCTGCCTTGGCTCACACGGGGGACACGGGGGGACTCGGTTCGCGCCCGAGCCTCCCCTGTGCCCCCTGTGTCCTCTGTGTGAGACCTGCCGTTCGTCGTTCAGGCGTCACTCGGTCAGGCACCAGCACCCGCGGCCGGTGCAGAAGCCGTCGACGCCGTGCTGCGTCTGGCACTTCTTCTGGCAGCTCTCCGGCGTACAGCCTCGCGTCTGCGCGAATGACGCGGGGGCGGCCAGCGCCTGCGCGCCGCCGAAGCCCAGGGAGGCGGCCACGGCCGCGGCGAAGAGCCCCGCGCGGATCTTCCGGACGGTCATGCGGTCCTTCCTTCGTCGAAAGGGGTGGATCGGATGAGGGACGATGGACGCCGTTCGGGCCGCAGAAAGCGTTCTCGCGCCGCGAACGGCCCCAAACGCGTGCGGCCGCGGGGGAGAGAGGGCGGACGCTCCGCTCTGGACGGGCGCGCGCGGCGGGTTTAAGATGGTGCTCCCCCGCCGTGGTCCCTCTCCGAGCGTCGCCGCCCGCCCCCGATGTCCACCACCCTCGCCGCGCCGCACGCCGCCCCCGGCCCCGCCGCCGTGCATGTCGCCCGCGCCCGCGTCGACGCCGTCGACCTCCTGCGGGGGCTGGTGATGGTGCTGATGCTCCTCGACCACACGCGCGACTTCGTCGACCTCCGCGCCTGGCTCTTCGACCCCGCCGACCTCTCGCGCACCACCCCCGCGCTTTTCCTCACCCGCTGGGTCACGCACTTCTGCGCCCCCGTCTTCGTCTTCCTGGCCGGGACGGGCGCCTATCTCCAGCGGGCGCGCGGAAAGCCGAAGGGCGAGCTGTCGCGCTTCCTCCTCACGCGCGGGCTCTGGCTGGTCGTCGTCGAATTCACGCTGGTGAAGGTGGGCTTCACCTTCAACCTCGACTGGTCGTTCCTGGGCATCTTCCAGGTCATCTGGGTCATCGGGGTGTCGATGGTCGTCCTGGCGGCGCTCGTCCACCTCCCCACGGCGGCGGTGGCGGCGTTCGGCGTGGCCATGATCGCCCTCCACAACGCCTTCGACGGCGTCCGCGTGGCCCCCGGCCCGGACGCCTCGGCGCTCGACCAGCTCTGGATCTTCCTCCACCAGCAGGGGCCGGTCACCGTCCTGGGCCTCCCGGCGATGGTCATCTACCCGCTCGTCCCCTGGATCGGCGTCATGGCGGCGGGATACGCCCTCGGCGCCGTCTACACCTGGGACGCGGAGCGGCGGCGGCGCTTCCTGGTCCGCCTGGGCCTGGCGCTCACCGCCGGCTTCGTCCTCCTCCGGCTGACGAACCTCTACGGCGACCCGTCGCCGTGGGGCCCGCAGAAGGACGCGCTCTTCACCGTCCTCTCGGTCCTCGACACCACCAAGTACCCGCCGTCGCTCCTCTTCCTGATGATGACGCTGGGGCCCGCCCTCCTCTTCCTCGCCTGGGCCGAGCCCCGCGAGCCGGGGTGGCTGGGGGAGAAGCTGGTGACCTTCGGGCGGGTCCCGCTCTTCTTCTACCTCCTCCAGTGGCCGGCGGCGAACGGGATCGGGCTCGTCGCCAACTGGGCGGCGGGGCAGCCGACGGCGTGGCACTTCCAGAACGTCCCCGAGCGCTTCGGGAGCCCGCCGGCGGGCGCCGGCTTCGACCTCTGGGTCGTCTACGCCCTCTGGCTCCTGGGCGTCCTCCTCCTCTACCCCCTCTGCCGCTGGTTCGCCGGGGTCAAGCGCCGCCGCCGCGACTGGTGGCTGGGGTACCTGTAATACGAATTCCTGGACGGAATGCGCAGATCAGGCGCCGAAAGGCCGTCGCATGCGGGAGGGGAATGCCGGCGTTCCACCGTGGAGCCAGAGGCGGAGATGAGTATCGAAATTTTTTCGAAGAGACCCCTTCGGTCCTTCCTCCGGCCGATCCGCGTCCCGCCCGCCGCGCCGCGCCCGCAAGGATCGCCAACCACGTAATCAGGAGGGTCTGCGCGGAAGCCGGCCCCTGCTCCACATCCCCCCGATTACCGCAGTTGGCACGGCCTGGGGCGAGCACGAGACCCCGACCGTGGGCGAGATCGACTACACGATCCGATGCGGCATCTGGTATGACGCCGCGAACGTCCCTCTGGCGCGCGCAGTAAGATTGGCTCATATTGAGCTATCCAGCCGCGCGACCTTCCGGCCGCGCACCGGAAGACCCTCCTCGCACTCCATCCGACGACGCAGAGTCCCCATGCGCAGCCGCACCCTCCTCCTCGCCCTCGCGGCGCTGGCCCTGGCCGCCCCGGCCGACGCGCAGCGCTTCCCCATCGACGCCCGCGCCGTCCCCCCGCGCCCCGCGCTCTTCGCCGGGGCCGACACGCTCGACGCCGACGTCTACTACATGCACGGCGTCAGCCGCCTCGACCCCGAGCCCGCCGAGGCCGCGGCCGCCTTCTACTGGGCCGCGCGCCTCCGCCCGGGGTGGGCCGACGCCCTCTACGGCCGCCGCGTGGCGCTCCTGATGGCCCAGCGTGACTCGCGCTTCATCGACTACATGACGGGGCAGCGCAACGTCGCCCGCGCCGCCGACATCCAGGCCATCGACTCGCTCTACCTCCGCGCCCTCGAGCTCGACCCGTTCCTCTTCCGCAAGCTCGACCGGGTCCTGCTCAACAACTTCTGGCGCCGCAACGCCGCCGAGTTCTTCCACGGGCGGGGGCTGGCCCCCAACACCGCCGAGATCGGCGCGTGGATCCGCGAGGCGATGAACGACCCCGAGAACGACATGCGGGGATGGATGGCCTATTCGGAGGGGCGCTTCCCCGACGCCATCGACTGGTACCAGCGGCGCGTCCAGCGCGGCGGCCGCTACCGGGCCCAGGCCCGCACCGACTTCGCCCGCGTCCTCTTCATGGCCGGCGACCACCGCCGCGCCGCCGAGGAGATGGCCCGCGCCGTGGCCGAGATGCGCCGGCAGGACGAGAAGGACCTGATCTTCGTCTACGACTCCAAGGCCCTCGTCGAGCACTCGCTGGCGCTGATCCACGACCAGCTCGGGCAGGCCGACTCGGCGCGCGAGGCGTACGGCCGCGCCCTCCAGGAGAACCTGGCCTACCACCCCGCCCACGTCCGCCTCGCCCGGCGCGCCCTGGCCGCCGGCGACACCGCCGCCGCCCTCTCCGAGCTGGCGCTGGCGGCCGAGATCGCCCCGAGGGACGCGGCCGTCCACTTCGAGCACGCCCAGGCGCTCGCCGGGGCGCAGAAGTACGAGGAGGCGATGGAGGCGCTGGAGAAGGCGGCCGAGGCCGAGCCGTACTACGCCGCCCCGCACCTCCTCCTGGGGCGGATCTACGACGCCCACGGGATGCGCACCGAGACCATCGCGTCGCTCCGCGCCTACCTGGCCCGCGCCGCCCGCGACGAGCCCCGCGTCGACTGGGCCCGCCAGCGCGCCGACGAGCTGGAGGCCGCGCTCAAGGCCGAGGCCGGCGGCCGGTAGCCGCCCCCCCTTCGCACCCCGAGAAGGACCCTCATCGTGAAGACGACGATCTCGCTCCGCGCGGCCCTCTCCGCCTGCGCCCTGGCGCTCCTCGCCGCGCCGCTGGCCGCGCAGCCGGGGGAGGGCGGGGCGCTCCGCCCGCGCACCTCGTACGAGGACCTCCAGATGTTCAGCCAGGTCCTCAACCAGATCCGCGTCAACCACCCGGACTCGGTCGACACCCACCGCCTCTTCATGGCGGCCATCGAGGGGATGGTGCGCGCGGCCGACCCGCACTCGTACGTGATCCAGGGCGCGCGGCTGAGCCCCGCCAAGGAGCGGGAGTGGCGCGAGGGGCGGCTCTACCCCGTCCCGCTCGCCTTCTCCTTCGACGGCGGCGCCCCGGTGGTGGCGAGCGTGGCCCCGGGCTCCGGCGCCGCCAAGCAGGACATCCTCCCCGGCGACGTCCTGGTGGCCGCCGACGGGCAGCCGGTCCGCGCCGAGAGCCCGTTCGAGCTGGACATCGTCCTGGCCGGGCCGAAGAACAGCACGGTGACGCTCCGCTTCGAGCGCGAGCGGGTGGACGGGTCGGTGGTCGAGCTGGAGCGCGCCGTCCGCCGCGAGCGCGTCGAGGAGGGGACGGCGGTGCCGGCGGCCTTCCTCCTCGACGCGCAGACGGGGTACGTGCGGGTGAGCACCTTCGCCAACGCCAGGGCGGCCGAGGACTTCAGCGCGGCGCTCCGGACGCTGGAGCGCGCGGGGATGCGCCGCCTGGTCGTCGACCTCCGCGACAACGGGGGCGGGAGGGTGGCCGAGGCCAGCCGGATCGCGGGCGAGTTCCTCCCCGAGGGGGCGCTGGTCTACACCTCCGAGGGGCGCAAGCGCGAGGTCAACGAGACGGTGCGGGTCAGCCGCTCCTTCTTCTCGCGCGGCGAGCGCACCTACCCCGTCGTCCTCCTGGTCAACGACGGCACCGCCAGCGCCTCGGAGCTGGTGGCCGGCGCCCTCCAGGACCACGACCGCGCGCTGGTGGTGGGGCGCCCCACCTTCGGGAAGGCGCTCCTGATGCAGGGCTTCCCCACCACCGACGGGTCGGCGGTCATGCTGGTCGTCGGCCACGTGAAGACCCCCTGCGGCCGCGTCGTCCAGCGGCAGTACCGCGACGTCGCCACCCGCGACTACTACCGCCTCTCGCGCGCGGCGCGCGACACCGTGGGGCGCCCCTCCTGCCGCACCACGGCCGGGCGGACGGTCTACGGCGGGGGCGGGATCTACCCCGACGTCGTCCTCTCCGAGCCCGAGCCGGCGCCCCTCTGGCTGGCCCGCCTCCGCGAGGACGACGTCCCGGTGCGCTGGGCGGGGGGCTACCTCACCGCCAACGCCGCCGCCTTCACCACCCCCGAGGCGCTGGCGGGGTCTCCCGCCCTCCCCGCCGCCGCCGTGGCCGAGTTCCGCGCCTTCGCCACCCGCGCGGGGGCCACCGTCCCCGCGGGCGCCGAGGTCGACGCGCGGCTCTCGCGCGAGCTGGTGGAGACGCTCGCCGGGGTGAAGTGGGGGGCGGAAGGGTACTACCGCGTCGTCGCCGTCCTCGACCCCCAGGTGGGCGCCGCCGTCGCCCAGTTCGAGCAGGCCGGCCGCCTCCTGGGCGGGGCGCGCTGAGGGTGTCGGGATCGGGGGGATCGGGATCGGATCGGGGTGCGACGCGCGCGCCCCGATCCCCGTCCTTCGAGCGCCCCCTCCGTCTCGCGCGATCCGGCCGCCCGTGCTCGCGATTGCGAGGTGAGACGAAGTAGCCGAACGACTTGCGTGCTGGTTGAAAATTGGCCCGGACGGGCCTTCGATTGCGAGCACGAGCGCTCGCCCGCCGTGTCCGACCCGTTCCCTGGTTCTCGCTGGAGCTTCCGATGCGACGTCCCCTCCTCCTCTCCACCGCCGCCCTCCTCGCGCTCGCCTTCGACGCCTCCGCCGGGGCGCAGCAGCGGACGCCTCCGCGCCCCCGCCTCGCCGCGCAGGCCGACACCAACGACGCCGCGGCGTACTACGCGCACGGGGTGGCGAAGCTGGAGGACGACCCGCGCCAGGCGGCCGACGCCTTCTGGTGGGCCGCGCGGCTCAACCCCGCGTGGGCCGACCCGCTCTACGCCCGGCGGGTGGCGCTCCACGCCGCCGACGCCCGCCGTTTCGTGCGGTACATGGAGCGCGACGCGCGCGTCGTCCGCTCGCCCGAGGTGCAGGCCATCGACTCGCTCCACCTGCGGGCGCTCACCCTCGACCCCTTCCTCTACCCGCGCCACGACCGCTTCCTCCTCCAGGCGGGGCTCTCGGAGGCCATCGACCGCGCCATCAAGCGCGACTACGGCCTCGGCGCCGCCCCCAGCGCCGCCGAACGGGCGCAGATGGCGCGGGAGATGATGACCGACGCCTCGCCGGCCGCGCGGGCGTGGCTCGCCTTCTCCAGCGGCGACTTCCCCTCGGCGCTGCGCAACTACGACGCGGCGCTCCGCACGGCGCGGTGGAAGTCGGAGCTCTACGCCGACAAGGCGCGCGTCCTCTACCTCACCGGCGCCTACGGCGCCTCGCTCGAGGCCATGCGCCTGGCGCTGGAGGAGAAGCGGAAGGAGGACCGCCGCGACCTCGTCTTCGTCTACGAGTCGAAGGCGCTCTACGAGCACAGCATCGGCAACGTCCTGGAGCGGCTGGGGCGCCCCGGCGAGGCGCGCGAGGCGTACGGGAGGGCGCTCACCGAGGACCTCGCCTTCCACCCCGCCCACGTCCGCCTCTCGCGCCTGGCGCTGGCCGCCGGCGACACCGCCACGGCCGTCTCCGAGATGGAGCTGGCCGTGCAGATCCGCGGCGACGACCCCGCGCTCCGGATGGAGTACGCCCGGGTCCTCGCCGAGGCCCGCCGCCACGCCGAGGCCGCCGCCGAGCTCCGCCGCGCCGTCGAGCTCGACCCCGACTACGCCGAGCCGTACCAGATGCTGGGCCGCATCCACGACGCCAGCGGGATGACCGAGGAGGCGCTCGGCTTCTACGACCAGTTCACCGCCCGCGCCGCGCGCACCGACCCGCTCCTCGAGTGGACCCGCCAGCGCGCCGCCGCCCTCCGCGCCGCCCCCGGCGGCTGACCCCGTCCGCCCGCGATGGCCCTCCTCCTCACCGCCGTCGTGGGCGTCGCCGCCTTCGCCGCCCTCCTCTCCACCCTCCGGTGGCTGGCGGCGCAGGAGAGCGTCGCCCGCCCCGACCGCGTCCGCCGCGCCTCGGGCCCGTCGGCGGCGCTGTCG
>DATACF010000030.1:0-10906 GCA_036259235.1 Longimicrobium sp.
GCGCGGGGCGGGGGAGGGATCCCCCGCCCCGCGCGGCGTTTTGGGGGGGCGGGGGCGGCAGGGTGGGGGAGAGGGCGGCGGGCGCGATGAATCGCGCGACCGCGCGGCTACAATGGATTGCGTGGCGCGAGCCGAGGTGCGCGAGGAGACGGCGAGGCGCGGACGGAAGGGGAGGAAGCGGTTCGTCCCCCAGAAGATGTGCGGAGGGAGACTCGCCGGGTGGGGTTTCCGGCGAGGCTCACTCCGCGGGCGGGGAGACCCACAGGGGTATCGTGGGGCTCACCGCCCCCGCGGAGGAGACACGCGCGCCGTCACGAAGGAACCGAGGCATGCGAAAGAGCCCGCGGCGCGCGTGGCTCCGGAGCGGCACCGAAGCCGAGGCAACGCGCACCACGGGCCCCGATGCCAGAGCCCCGCCCGGCAAGCGCGCCGGCCGGGGCCCCTTCGTCACCGGAAGAAGAGCTTCGAGAGCCAGGCTTACAGGTTCTCGAGGATCCAGTTGGTCATGTGCGTGAACAGGTGCACGCTCCGCCCGCCGGCGATGGAGTGGTTCCGGTTGGGGTAGAGCATGAAGTCGAACTGCTTCCCCGCCGCCTGGAGCGCGTCGGCCAGCTGCACGCTGTTCTGGAAGTGCACGTTGTCGTCGCCGGTGCCGTGGACGATCAGCAGGTCGCCCTTGAGGCGCGCCGCGTTGCGCACCGGCGACCCCTTGGCGTACCCCTCGGGGTTCTCCTGCGGGGTGCGCATGAAGCGCTCGGTGTAGATGGAGTCGTAGAGCCCCCAGTCGGCCACCGGCGCCACCGCGATCCCCGCCTTGAAGGGGCTCGCCTCGTTCATCATGGTGATGGCCGTGGTGTACCCGCCGTAGCTCCACCCCCAGATCCCCAGCCGCGACGCGTCGACGTACGGCTGCCGCGACACCCACCGCGCCGCCTCGATCTGGTCCTTCGCCTCGAACTCGCCGAGCTTGAGGTAGCCGGCCTTCTTGAACGCGCTCCCCCGGCCGCCGGTGCCGCGGTTGTCCACGGTGACGACCAGGTACCCGCGCTGCGCCAGGAGCTGGTGCCAGAGGTAGCGCGACCCGCCCCACGAGTCGAGCGCCGTCTGCGACCCCGGCCCGCCGTAGACGTACATGAGCACGGGGTACTTCTTCGACGCGTCGAACCCCGCCGGCTTGATCATGTAGCCGTTGAGGTCGGCCCCGTCGGAGGTCTCGAAGGTGAAGAACTCGGGGAGGTTGACGCCGAGCGCCTCCAGGTTCCCCTTGGCCCGCGCGTTGTCGGCCAGGACGCGCACCCGCTCGCCGCTGGTGCGGTGGAGGGAGGTGACCGGCGGGACGCCCGCGCGCGAGTAGGCGTCGATGTAGTACGGAGTGGCGGGGCTGAGCGTGATGTTGTGCGTCCCCGGCTCCTTCGTCACCTGCTCCATCCCGCGGCCGTCGAGGCGGACGCGGTAGAGGTGGCGCTGCGAGGGGTGCTCCTCGGTGGCGGCGAAGTAGACCCACTCGCCGCGCGCGTCGGGGCCGTAGACGGTGGTGACGTCCCAGGGGCCGCGGGTGAGCTGGCGCGCCACCGAGCCGTCGCGGTTGTAGAGGTAGAGGTGGTTGTAGCCGTCGCGCTCGCTCGTCCACAGCATCTGCCGCCCGCCGCCCACGAACGCCATGTCGTCGTCGACCTCGACCCACGCCGGGTCGGTGTCGGTGAAGAGGACGCGGGCGGCGCCGGTGCGGGCGTCGGCCAGGAGGACGTCGAGGCGGTTCTGGTGCCGGTTGAGGCGCTGGATCACCAGCTCCGTCGGCGACTCGGCCCACTCCATCCGCGCCAGGTAGACGGACGGGTCGCTGCCGGTGTCGATCCACCGCGGCTGCGCGGGGCCCGCGCCCACCTCGACGACGCCGATCTTCGCGGTGGGGTTCGTCGCGCCGGCCTTGGGGTAGCGCAGCGTGATGACGCGCGCGTAGGCGCTGTCGGTGTCGGTGATCCAGGGGAAGGCGCGGACGCCGCTCTGGTCGATCCGCCAGAAGGCGATGCGCGTGCCGTCGGGGCTCCACCGCCACCCGTCCTGCACCCCCAGCTCTTCCTCGTAGACCCAGTCGAAGGTCCCGTTGATGATCGTCTCGCTCCCGTCCGTCGTCAGCCGCGTCTCGCGGCCGGTGGCGAGGTCGGCGACCCAGAGGTCGTTGTCGCGGACGAAGCCGACCTTGCCGGCGTCGGGGGAGAGCTTGGCGAACTGCTGCCACCCGGGGGCGGTGGAGACGGGGGTCAGGCGGCCGCCGGCGAGGTCGTAGACGTAGTACCGGCCCTTGGTGTTCTGCCGCCAGACGGGCTGGCTCTCGGTGTAGAGGAGGAGCTTCCGCTCGTCGGCCGACCACTGGTACCCCTCGATCTCGATCGGCTTGCCGGCGCCCGCGGGGACCAGGCGCGCGCCGTCGACCAGGACGGTGGGGCGGCCGGTCTGGGCGTCGACGGCGACGAGGTTGGTGACGCCCTCGGCGGGGTAGTCGATGTAGACGTAGCGCTGCCCGTCGGCCATCCACTGCACCTCGGGGAGGCTCTCCAGGCGGAAGTCGCCCCCGAACATCCGCTCGGGGGTGAGCTGGCGCTGCTGCGCGCCGCCCGGGGCGGCCAGCGCCAGCAGGGTGAGCGCGAGGAGCCCGGTGGCGGCCGGGCGGGTCCGGTGCTGCATGGCGTTCCTGGGTTGTTGGGGATGACGTCCGACGGTGCCTGACGAGCCGCGGACATTTTGCGTCCTGGTACGTTCCGGCGCCAGTCCCGGTTCCGTTCGGGTAAACAGATGAGTACGGGAGATCGGGATCGGAAGAATCGGGATCGGGACCCGAAGATCGGGATCGGCGAATCGTCCCCACCCGGTGTCATCCTGAACGAAGCGCCGCGCTGCACTCGTTTCTCGCGCCGATGCCGGGCGCGGAGTGAAGGATCTGCGGCCGGTGTCGCGCGGGGAGCCGGAGGGTTGCGCATCCCTCCGGCGCAGATCCTTCGGTCGCCGCGAGCGAACCGTGCGGACGGGGCTCCGCCCGCTCGCTCAGGATGACATCCTCCGTGCTTCCCCGAATTCGAGCCTCGATCGGAAAAATGCCGCGGCTGGAACGGCACGGAGTCCGCCCGGGCGGACCGCAGGGAAGGTTCTCGTGCGCCGGGTGTAGGATTCGCGTGAGGCGGACGTGGACGACGGACGGATTCGAGCGCGGGAGGGGAGCGTGGCGGAAGGGATGGTTCTCTGGCGCAGGGTCGACCAGCCGGGGCACGAGGCGGCGCGGGTCGTCCGCGACGGCGACCGGTGGCGGCTGGAGGGAACGGCGGTCTTCGCGCACGAGGGGCGGCCGTGCCGGCTGGACTACCGCCTGGTGTGCGAAGACGACTGGCGCTTCGTGCACGGGCGCGTGTCGGGGTGGATGGGCGGCCGGGAAGTCGCCCACGAGGTGCAGGTGGACGGGAGCGGGTGCTGGTGGCTGGACGGCGAGGAGGTCGCCGAGGTGGAGGGGTGCGTCGACTTCGACCTCAACTTCAGCCCCTCCACCAACCTCCTCCCGATCCGCCGGCTGGGGCTGGACGTGGGCGAGGAGGCCGAGGCCTCGGCGGCGTGGCTCCGCTTCCCCTCCTTCCAGCTGGAGCGGCTCGACCAGGTCTACCGCCGCACGGGCCCCGCGGCGTACCGCTACGAGACCACGGACGGCGCCTTCGCCCGCGACCTCGACGTCGACGAGGCGGGGCTCGTCACCCGCTACCCGGAGCAGTGGGAGGCGGAGCGGGTCGCGTAGACGGACGCCGGGGGAGACGCTGTCCAGGGCCGGACGAGGGGGACCTCGTCCGGCCTTCTCGTTTCCACGAACCGGTGATTCGGATTCGAGGCGCGATCCATTCGTGACGAATCTACGTTGACGGTCGTCAGGATCGTGACTATCGTGGGTCAAGGCCCCGTTCCGCACCGGCCCCTGTCCATCGTAGCCTCGCCGCTTCCCCCCTCGCTCACCCGGGGGAGAGACTCGTCTCCAAGGCGAGTATTTCGCGGCAATCGACGGACGACTTCCCCTGACGCACGTGACCATGCCCGACCGATCCGCGCGGTTCAGAATCGCTCTCGCGGCGGCGCTGGCGCTCCTTCGAGCGGCGCCGCTCGGCGCGCAGGAGGACTCCGCGCCGGACTCGGGCCTCGCGGCTCCGGAAGCCGTCGAGGCGCGCGCCACCCGGACGCTGGCGCGCGCGGGGTTCGCGAACGTGGCGGCGGCGGTGGAGGGCTCGCGCGTGGTGGTGACGTTCGATAACGCGCGGTATCGCGACGAGCGGCGGGCGCTCCGGGAGGCGGCGCGGCTCCTGGCGCCGGAGCTGGGGGCGGGGCAGGGGCTCGTGCTCGTCCCCGCCTTTCGCGGCGTCCCGCTCCTTTCGGCGCGCTACGACGCCGCGGGGGAAGCGGCGGAGGGTCGTCCGGTCGAGGTCTCGATGGAGGTCGCGGCGCTCCCCGCGGCGCTGGCGTCGGCGCCGCGCGCCAGCGTCTCCTTCGGCCGCGCCGACGTGGTGGTGCACCCCTGGTTCGAAGCCCGCTTCGGCGACGTCCACGACGCGGTCGAGTCGCGGACGGGGGTGGCGCCGGAGCTCCGGGTGGCGCTGCGCCGCGGGCTCGGCCTCTCGGCCCAGCTCCTCTTCACGCTGGACGACGAGCTGGAGACGGGGGAGTCGCGGGTGCGGCCGGCGCTGGTCACCCTCAACCAGACGGCGCGCCTGCCGCGGAACGTCTTCGTCTCGGCCACCGCGGGCGCCTTCACCCCGGACCGCTACGGCGTGGACGTGGAGGGGCGCGCCTACTCCGCCGACGGCCGGTGGTCGGCGGGGGCGGAGCTGGCGCTCACCGGAGGGAGCTCGTTCGCGCGGGAGGGGTGGCGCTTCGCGCCCATGCGCGCGCCCACGGCGCTGGCGGACGTGGCGTGGCGGAGCGCCCGCTACGACCTGACGGTGCGGGCCACCGCCGGAGCGTTCCTCGCCGACCAGCGCGGCGTGCGCCTGGACGTCCTCCGCCAGTTCGGCGAGCTGGAGGTCGGGTGGTTCGGCTTCAAGGGCGGCGAGGGCGCCAACGGCGGCTTCACCCTCCGCCTCCCGCTCCCGTTCACCCGCCACGCCATGCCCGGCCCGGTCCGCCTCCGCGCCGCCGACGCCTTCCCCTGGCAGTACCGCTACGTCGGCCTGGAGACCAGCGGCCGGCGCTTCCGGACCGGCGCCTCGCTGGAAGAGCTCGGCCGCCGGTGGAACCCCGACTTCCTCTCCAAAACCCCGGAGGGACGATGACCCCGACGCGTGTCTCTCGGCGCGTGTGGAGGATCCGCCGGCGACCGGTGACTTCTGCCCTGGCGCTCGTCCTCGCGCTCGCCGCCCGGCCCGTCGACGCGCAGTCGCTGACCGGGACGACGGGGCTGGTGACGATCCCGACGGCGCGGATGGCGGAGGATCGGACGCTTTTGGTCGGCGCCCACCTGGTCGACCGCCGCCACCACAACTCGCCGTACGGCGACAACGCGGCGGTGGTGGAGTTCGCCACGCTGGGCTTCCTCCCGTTCGTGGAGGTGGGGCTGCGGCTGACGCGCGTCGTCGACGCGCCGAACCAGGGGCTCGGCGACCGGATGGTGAGCGTGCGCCTGCGGGTGCTGGAAGAGGGCGCCTACCGCCCCGCCGTCGTGGTGGGCGCCCACGACCTGGTGGGGACGCGGATCTATCACTCGACGTACGTCGTCGCCTCCAAGGAGGTCGCGCGAGTCCCCGTGCTGGGCTCGGTCGGGGCGCACCTGGGGCACGGGGGCCGGTGGACGTCGCTCAAGGTCGAGGGGCGGCAGTTCGACGGCACCTTCGGCGGCGTCTCCGTCGCACCGCGTCCCTGGGTCACCCTCCTGGCCGAGCACGACGCCGAGCGCCTCAACGCCGGCGTCCGCCTCCGCCTCCTCCGGCGGATCACCCTCCTCGGCGCGCTCCACGACCTGAAGGACCTCTCCGGCGGGGTCGGCTACACGCACCCGCTGCGCTGACGACCGGAGTCGGCCGATCGGGCCGCCGCCGCCCCCGCGCTTGTCGCCGCGCGCGGGGGCGGTTTATCTTCGCTGGCGTAACCCCCGTCGCCACCACGCACGCCCACCTCCGGCCCCGACGCCCATGCACACCCAGGCGCCCCGCCCGTCCGTCTCCGACGAGACCGCGACTTCCGCCGAGGCCGGGCACGGCTTCGACCGGCTCCCGCGCAGGCTGGGCGTGTGGAGCGCCGCGGCGGTGCTGGTGGGCTCCACCATCGGGAGCGGGATCTTCCGGGTGATGGGGGGCGAGGGAGGCGTCGCCGCGCGGGTGGGGACGGTGGGCGCCATCGGCCTCATCTGGATCGTCGGCGCCGTCGTGGCGCTGATGGGCGCGCTGGCCATCGCCGAGCTGGCGGCCATGTACCCGCGCTCGGGCGGCATCTACGTCTTCCTCCGCGAGGCGTACGGCCCGCTCCCCGCCTTCCTCTTCGGGTGGACCGAGCTCCTGGTGATCCGCCCCTCGGCGCTGGGGGCCATCGCGGTGATCTTCGCCGAATACGCGAACCGCATCCTCGGCTACGGGACCGGCAACGTCCGCTGGGTGGCGGCCGCGGCCATCGCGCTCCTGGCGTTCGCCAACCTCCGCTCGGTGCGCTGGGGGGCGACTGTGCAGAACCTCAGCACCGTGGCGAAGGTGGCGGGGATCGCGGGGCTGGCCGTCCTCGCCTTCCTCCTGGGCGACGGCTCGGGGGGCGCGCTGGCGGGCCCCATCGAGATGTCGCCGCTCTCGTGGGCGGGGTTCGGGCTGGCGCTGGTGTCGGTGATGTGGGCGTACGACGGGTGGGCCGACCTCACCTTCATCGCCGGGGAGGTCAAGGACCCGGGGCGGACGATGCCGCGCGCCATCATCGGCGGCGTCCTGGCGGTGGTCGTCATCTACATGGTGGTCAACCTGGCGTACCTCTTCGTCCTCACCGTCCCCGAGATGCGCGCCTCGGGGCTGGTGGCCTCCGACGCGGCGCAGAAGATCTTCGGGGCCGTGGGCGCCTCGGTGGTGGCGGCGGTGGTGATGGTCTCCACCTTCGGGGCCACCAACGGGTCGATGATGACGGGGCCGCGGATCTTCTACGCCATGGCCGAGGACGGGAACTTCTTCCGCCCCATCGCCGCCGTGCACCCGCGGTGGAAGACGCCGTACGCCGCCATCCTCCTGGCCGCCGCGCTGGGGATCGGGTACGTCCTCCTCCGCGACTTCCAGCAGCTCGCCGACGCCTTCGTGCTGGGGATCTGGCCCTTCTACGCCCTCGCCGTGGGCGCCGTCTACATCCTCCGCCGCCGCCGCCCCGACGCCGAGCGCCCGTACCGCACCTGGGGGTACCCGGTGGTCCCCGCCGTCTTCCTGGTGGCCTCGGTGGCCATGCTCCTCAACTCCGCCATCAACAACGCCAGCGCCACCCTGGTCGGCTTCGGCGTCATCCTCCTCGGCATCCCCGTCTTCTACCTCTGGAAGGGAAGGGGAGCGCGCCCGGCGGCCTGATTCGCGTCTTGCGGGCCTGCTGAAAAGCTGAAGCCTCTCACAGGGGACACAGAGGGCACAGAGGAACAGCAGTTCTCTGTGCCCTCTGTGTCCTCTGTGAGAGACTGTCTTTTACGGAGTCGGCCTTACGCCAAAGAAGCAGAGTCAGCAGAGAACATCAGAAGTTCCTCTGCTGACTCTGCTGCTCTGAACGTGAGATCCTTTTCTTTCCTTCTGATCGCGTGTTTGCCGATCCGCGCGCCGCGCCGTAGCTTGGGCCGACCCGAACATCCCAAACAAGCCGGAAGGACGACAGAGAGATGAACCGTCGGTTCCCGGGGCTCGCCGCACTCCTCCTCGCGGCCACCGCCGCCCTCCCGCTGGCCGCGCAGCCCGGCGCGTCCGGGCTCCCCGCGCGTCCCATCCCCCACCCGGTGACGCCCTCGCGCGAGTTCGCGGCGGCGGTGGCGCGGGGGACCCGCACCGAGACTGGGGCGCCGGGGCCGCGCTACTGGCAGCAGTGGTCGCGCTACCGCATCCGCGCCACCGTCGACCCCGACGGGAAGACGCTCTCCGGGAGCGAGACCGTCGTCTACCACAACCGCTCGCCGGACACGCTCAACGTCCTGGTGATGAAGGTGTGGCAGAACCTCCACGCCCCCGGCGTCCCCCGCAACGAGGAGGCCGAGATCACCGGCGGGATGCGCATCTCGCGGCTGGCGCTGGACGGGCAGACGCTCGCCGAGGGGGGCGGCCGCGTCCCCGTCGCCTACCAGGTCAGCGGGACCAACCTGGCCATCCGCCCCGCGCGCCCCCTCCTCCCCGGCGACAGCGCGCGGATCGAGGTCGACTTCTCGTACACCATCCCCCAGGCCGGCGGCGGGGCGCGGATGGGGTACGGGGGCGGGAACATGCTCTACCTGGCCTACTGGTATCCCCAGATGGCCGTCTACGACGACGTCGGCGGGTGGCACACCGACCCCTTCCTCGGCAACGCCGAGTTCTACATGGGCTACGGCGACTACGAGTACACCGTCGACGCCCCCGAGGGGTGGGTGGTGATGGGGACCGGGCGCCTCCTCAACCCCGAGGCCGTCCTCCCGCGCCCCGTCCTCGACCGGTGGCGGCGGGCGCAGAACAGCGACACGGTCGTCCACGTCCTCACCGCCGCCGACTTCGGGCCGGGGAAGGCCACCGTCGACTCGCCGAACGGCCGCCTCCAGTGGAGCTTCCGCGCCGACACGGTGCGCGACGTGGCCTTCGGCGCCACCCGCGAGTCGTTCTGGGACGCCGCCCGCACCCCGGTGGGCGACCGCGACGGCGACCGCCGGCCCGACTACACCCTGGTCCAGTCGTTCTGGCGCGCCTCGGCGCCGCGGTGGGCGAAGTCGGTGGAGTACGGGCAGCAGTCGATCCGCTTCCTCTCGGAGTACCTCGGCCTCCCGTACCCGTACCCCCACATGACGGCCGTCGAGGGGCAGGAGATCAGCGGCGGGGGGATGGAGTACCCGATGATGACGCTGATCGGCTCGTACTCCAACGCCGCCAGCGACACCTCGCTCTACAGCGTCACCGCGCACGAGCTGGCGCACATGTGGGTGCCGATGATCGTGGGCGTCGACGAGACGCGCCACGGGTGGATGGACGAAGGCACGACCAACTTCAACGAGAACCAGGCCTTCGACGACACCTTCCGCACCCGGACCTCCGCCCACCTCCGCGAGCAGCGGCAGTACCTGGCCTTCGTCCGCGGCGGCAACGACACCGAGCTCCTGACCTGGACCGACTACCAGCACCCGGACGTCGTCGGCTTCGCGTCGTACACCAAGCCGGCGGCGATGCTGAACACGCTCCGCGGCCTGATCGGCGAGGAGGCGTTCAACCGGGGGCTGCGGACGTACATGGCCAGCTGGAAGTGGAAGCACCCGCAGCCGTGGGACTTCTTCCACGCCTTCAACACCGCCGCGGGGCGCGACCTGACGTGGTTCTGGTCGTCGTGGTACGCCGAGGCGTGGACGCTCGACCAGGCGGTGGCGAGGGTCGAATCCGGCCCCAGTAACAGTGCTACCGTGACGATCGAGGACCGCGGCCTGGCGCCGATGCCGGCGCGGATCGTGGCGACGCGGCAGGACGGGTCGGCGGTGCGCCTCGAGGTCCCCGTCGAGACCTGGCTCCGCGGCGAGCGCCGCGCCACCGTCACCGTCCCCGCCGGGGCCTCGCCGGTGGTGCGCGTCGAGATCGACCCCGAGCAGGCCTTCCCCGACGTCGACCGCGCCAACAACGTCTGGACCGGGCGCTGACGTCCGTCCGAGGATAAGCGAACGGCAACGGCGGGTCTCACGCAGAGAAGCAGAGTCGGCAGAGGAACTTCACGGGGTTCTCTGCTGACTCTGCTCCTCTGCGTGAGACCTTTCCGTTTCGGGACCTGGGCTACACGCCTTGCCCGCGGTCTCGCCGGGAGGCATGTTGCCGCGCCGGAAGAGGACGTCGCGAACGAGACCGCAGCGGGGGACGATGAAGCCGTTTCTGATCGGGATCGCCGGGGGGAGCGGGTCGGGGAAGACGACGGTGGCGCGGCGGATCTACGAGTCGCTCCACCTCGACTCGGCCGTCTTCCTCGACTACGACGCCTACTACCGCGAGCTGGGGCACCTCCCGCTCGAGGAGCGCCGCCTGGTCAACTTCGACCACCCCGACTCGCTCGACAACGAGCTCTTCATCGCCCACCTCGAGGCGCTCATCGCCGGGCGCGCCATCGACAAGCCCCTCTACGACTTCGCGGCCCACACCCGCGCCCCCGAGTCCGTCCGCGTCGAGCCCCGCGACGTCATCCTCGTCGACGGGATCCTCCTCTTCGCCGAGCCGCGGCTGCGCGACATGTTCGACCTCAAGATCTTCGTCGACACCGAGGCCGACGTCCGCTTCATCCGCCGCCTCCGCCGCGACGTCGAGCGGCGCGGCCGCACCCTCGAGTCGGTGGTCGAGCAGTACCTCGCCACCGTCCGCCCCATGCACTTCGAGTTCGTCGAGCCCACCAAGCGCTACGCCGACATCATCCTCCCCCGCGGCGGGAACAACCTCCCGGGGATCGAGGTGATCGCCGCCCGCATCCGCGAGCGCCTGGGAAGCCGCGGGTAGGGAAGCCTTACCGACGCCCTCGTCGGGAGGTGGAGGATTGTCGTCCCGCAATCATCTGTTTATCTTCCGCGGCCGTGGACCGTCGTCCCCCTCCGGCCTCTCCTCCCGGCCGCGCCCCTTCCCGAACCCCTCAACGGAGAACCATGAGAGCGCTGCTCCGTACGCTCGCCGCCGTGGGCGTGATGCTCCTCAGCGGCGGCTGACCCCCGCCGCCCGGAAGCTCCGAGCGCCGGCTCCCCCAC
>DATACF010000031.1:0-2798 GCA_036259235.1 Longimicrobium sp.
CAGCAGAGAACTTCATGGGGTTCTCTGCTGACTCTGCTTCGCTGCGTGAGACCTGCCGTTGTCGTTCCTCGAGGTCAGTCCATCGGCCGGAGGAAGTCGATCTTCACCATCCGCGTCCCGTGGCCGGCGAAGTCCACCTCCGCGCGGTCGCCGTTCATCCCCAGCACCAGCCCCTCGCCGAAGGTGCCGTGGACCACCTCGGTGCCGACGGCGATGGCCTCGTCCGGCGCCTCCTCGGCGATCGCGACCGGCTCCTCCGCCGCGACGGCCTCGCGGCGGGCGGTGGCGGACTCGGCGGCCGCGGGCGCCTTGCCGTCGTTGTCGCAGTGGCCGCAGAGGAAGTCGTCGGCGCGCGTCTCGCCGAAGTACTCCAGGATCATCTTGGTGCGGCAGCGCGCGGTGCGGCAGTAGCGGATCATCTCGTCGAGCTTCTCGCGGTCGCGCTGCCGGCGCCCCTCGTAGTCGGTGAGCTCGCGCGAGAGGTCGGCCGCCGTGACGTCCTCGGCCAGCCGCTCCCAGATCCCCCCGCGGTGCTCGCGGACCATCCCGTGGCGCTTCAGCAGCGTGAGGACGATCCGCGCCTTCCGCCGGGGGACGTCGGCCATCCGGGAGATCTCGTCGAGGTCGCGCTTCTCCTCCAGCGGCGTGTTGTTGACGATGCGGGCCACCGCGATCGCCTCCTCCAGGTCCGGGTACTTCCCGCCCAGGAAGTACCCCTGCACCCCGCTGTCCTCCACCCGGTAGAAGACCGTGCACCGCGACGGGAGCCCGTCTCTCCCCGCGCGCCCCGCCTCCTGGTAGTACGCCTCCAGCGAGCCGGGGAAGTGGTAGTGGATCACGAAGCGGATGTCCGGCTTGTCGATCCCCAGCCCGAAGGCGTTGGTGGCGATGACCGCCCTCACCTCCCCCGCCATGAAGCGGTCCTGCGCCTCGTGGCGCTCGGCGGGCCCCAGCTTCCCGTGGTAGAGCGCCAGCGCGTGCTTCTTCCCGAACTCCTCGTAGAGCCGCTCGGCCTCCCTGATGGTCGCCACGTAGACGATCCCCGTCCCCTCCGCGCGCCGGAGCGCGCGCTCCAGCGCCGCGTCCTTCTCGTTCTCGTTGACGGTGGGGACCACTTCCAGGAAGAGGTTGGGGCGCACCAGCTCGGCCACGTGGACGTGGACGTCGCGCATCCGCAGCTGCCGGACGATGTCCTCGCGCACCTCGGGGGAGGCGGTCGCCGTCAGCGCCAGCACCGGCGGGCGCCCCAGCCGCTCGGCGATGGCGCCCAGCATCATGTAGTCGGGGCGGAAGTCGTGCCCCCACTGGCTCACGCAGTGCGCCTCGTCGACGACGAAGAGCGAGACCCGCCGCTCCAGGAGGAGCTCGAAGAAGTCGCGGTCGCGGAAGCGCTCGGGGGTGACGTAGAGGATCTTCCCCTCCCCCTCCACCGCGGCCTCGGCCTCGCGCTTCTCGCGCGCCGAGAGCGACGAGTTGATCGTCCAGGCGTCGACCCCCAGCTCGTCGAGCTTGTCCGTCTGGTCCTTCATCAGCGCGATCAGCGGCGAGACGACCAGCGTGAGCCCGGGGAGCATCAGCGCGGGGAGCTGGTAGACCAGGCTCTTCCCCGCGCCGGTGGGCATGACGACGAGGGTGTCGTGGCCGTCCAGGACGGCGCGGATCACCTCCTCCTGGCCGGGGCGGAACTCCTCGAGCCCGAAGCGGGCGCGCAGGACGTCGTGCATGCCGGCGGCGGAGTCCGCGCCGGCTTCGGCGGTCGTGGTCAAGCGGGTCCAGCGGTGCGGGTGGGCAGACATCGTGAACGGACGTGGGGAAAGCAATGTCCGAGCCACCTCGCCCCCGTGGCGGCGCCCGCGCGCCCGGCCTACATTGGCCGCGTCCCCTGTCCGTCCGAGCGCTTCCCGTCTCCGCCGACCCGATGAGCGACCGCCACCCCTCCGCCGACCCGCCCGGCGCCTCCGCGCGCGGGGCCTTTATCGTCCTGGAGGGGATCGACGGGTCGGGGACGACGACGCAGCTGGGCGCGCTCCGGGCGCACTTCGCGCGGCTCGGCACCCCGGCGGTGTTCACCCACGAGCCCAGCGACGGACCCGTGGGGATGCTGATCCGCCTCGCCTTCCAGCGGCGCCTGGTGGGGGCCAACTTCGAGTCGCACGACCCCGGCGAGCGGGGCAGGGGCGTTCCCGATCCCTTCGACCGCTCGGCGCTCGCCCTCCTCTTCGCCGCCGACCGCGCCGACCACGTGGCCACGCAGGTGCGCCCCAACCTGGAGCGCGGCCGCCACGTCGTCTGCGACCGCTACCTCCTCTCGACGCTGGCGTACCAGGGGCTCGACTTCGACGCGGCGTGGCTGGTGTCGATCAACCGCCCCGCGCTGGTCCCCGACCTCACCCTCTTCCTCGACGTCCCGCCCGACGAGGCGGGGGAGCGGCTGCGGCGGGCGCGGTGGCGGAAGGAGCTGTACGAGGACGCGGGCGAGCAGCGCGCCGTCCGCGACCGCTACCTGGAGATCATCGGGCGGAATCTCCCCGCCGTGGGGCCCGTCGTGGTCCTCGACGCGTCCCGCCCGGCGGACCAGGTGACGGCCGAAGTGACCTCCCGGGTGGACACATTGCTGGCGGCGCGGCGGGGGGAGGACGCGGACGGATAGCGTTGGCCTGGCGGGACTTACGTTTACAGCGCGATGGACCGGGGTGGCGGAAACGCACGCGGGTGCTAGCTTTTCGCGGGTGTGACGGACGGCGCCGCCGGTCGTCACGAGGGAGGTGAGGGGAAGGCCGCCACCGGGGCGGCCGGGG
>DATACF010000032.1:0-2251 GCA_036259235.1 Longimicrobium sp.
AGCCCGCGCCGCGCGCCCGGGCGGGGCCCACGGCACGGGCCGGTGGGTCGCAACTCCAAAATCCGATGTGACTTGCGCACGCCCTCCGTCGTCACCGGGGGAGCCGCGGGCGCGGAATCCGCGCCGCAAGTGGCCGGATAGCACGTGATTTGCAGGAGGGGCGCGGGGCCGGGCGGAGACGTTTTTCCGAAATCCTCCCCGTCACACGCCCCACCCGGAGCCCCCGCGCCGGGGTTGCGGACCGTGCTCCGGACACGGATTGTTCACCGGCTCCTGTCGCCCGCCGGCCCGGCGCCCTTCGCCGGCCCGCGCCGGGCGTGTCCCCGTGCCCATCCTCGATGACTCCGAAGAAGCTGGTCCGCTACAGGCGTCCGCTGCTGGTGCTCTTCCACCTCGCGGCAATCCCCGTGGGGTATTACCTCGCGTTCGCCCTCCGCTTCGACTTCCGGGTCCCCGAGGACGCGGCGGCCCTCTTCGTGGCGACCGTCCCCTGGGTGGTGGCGCTGCGGATGGCGTGCTTCGCGGCCTTCCGCCTCTTCCAGGGGTGGTGGCGGCACGTGGGGATGCGCGACCTGATCGACCTGGTCCTGGCGGTGAGCGCGAGCTCGCTCCTGCTGGTGATGTCCCTCTTCTTCACGCGGACCCTCCACGGCTTCCCCCGCTCGGTGGTGGCGCTCGACTGGCTCACCGCCGTCTTCCTCTTCGGGGGGATGCGCTTCGCCGTCCGGGGGCTGCGCGAGAACCTGCGGACGCTGCGCGGCGGCGCCCGCGGGAAGCGGGCCCTGGTCGTCGGCGCCGGCGAGGCCGCCGAGCGGCTCATCCGCGAGTTCCAGCGCGACCCCTCGGGGAAGGTCTTCCCCCTGGCGCTCCTCGACGACGACCCCTCCAAGAACGGGATGCGCCTCCACGGCGTCCCCGTCGTCGGCACCACCGCCGAGCTGGAGAGCGTCGTCGCCCGCACCCACGCCGAGCTCCTCGTCATCGCCATCCCCTCGGCCACCCGCGAGGAGATGCGGCGGCTGGTGGAGCGGTGCATGGACACCGGGGCCGAGTTCAAGATCGTCCCCTCCCTCCAGGAGCTGGTCGACGGGCGGGCGCGGCTGTCGCAGCTGCGCAACGTCGAGATCGAGGACCTCCTGGGGCGCGAGGCCGTCCGCCTCGACCTCGCCGACGTCGAGGCCGAGCTGGCCGGCCGCGTCGTCCTGGTCACCGGGGGCGCGGGCTCCATCGGGAGCGAGCTGGCCCGCCAGGTGGCGCGCTACGGCCCCCGGCGGCTGGTCCTCCTCGACCAGGCCGAGAGCCCGCTCTACTTCATCCACCTGGAGCTCGAGCGCGCCTGCCCCGGCCTCGACGTGGCCCCCATCATCGGGAGCATCACCGACGAGGCCCGGCTGGAGCAGCTCTTCGCCGAGCACCGCCCCGACTTCGTCCTCCACGCGGCCGCCTACAAGCACGTCCCCCTCATGGAGGGGAACGTCGGCGAGGCGGTGCGCAACAACGTCTTCGGCACCCTCCGGCTGGCCGAGTGCGCCGCCCGGCACGGGGTCGAGCGCTTCGTCCTGATCTCCACCGACAAGGCGGTCAACCCCTCCAGCGTGATGGGGGCCACCAAGCGGATCGCCGAGCGGATCGTCCTGGGGTGGCCGACGCTCCGGGCCTCGCGCACCGACTTCCGGGCCGTCCGCTTCGGCAACGTCCTGGGCTCCGACGGGAGCGTGATCCCCCTCTTCCGGCGGCAGCTGGCGGCGGGGCAGCCGCTGACCGTGACGCACCCCGAGGTCACCCGCTACTTCATGACCATCCCCGAGGCGGTGCAGCTGGTGCTGCGCGCGGCGGCGCTGGGCGAGGGGGCGGGGCGGACGTGCATGCTGGAGATGGGGGAGCCGGTGAAGGTCCTCCACCTGGCCGAGAACCTGGTCCGCCTCTCGGGGCTCGAGCCCTACCGCGACGTCCCCATCGTCTTCACGGGCCTCCGCCCGGGCGAGAAGCTCTTCGAGGAGCTCCTCTCCAACTCCGAGGAGACGATCCCCACCCCGGTCGAGAAGGTGCGGATCGTCTGCTCTCCCGACCCCGACGCCGACCACCTCCGGCGGGGGATCGAGGCGCTGGCCCGGGCCTCGGCCACGGGGAGCCGGCGCGACCTCCTCCGCGCGGTGCGCGCCCTGGTCCCCGAGTGCGTCCCCCCGCTCGCCGAGCGGGCCCGCGCCCCCGGGGGCGAGCGGCACACCACGAGCCCCGACGGGGCGGGCGT
>DATACF010000033.1:0-2018 GCA_036259235.1 Longimicrobium sp.
GCTCCGCGCGAGAGACACAGGGGGCACGGCACCGATCCGGGTGCGGGGCCCCTTCGCGTCCCGTCTCGCGTGGTGAGCGGCGCGGACTGGAACCTGCATGGGCGCGGCACCCCGCGCCGGGGGATGCGATCTCCGGCGCCGGCGGCGGCTCGCCGCCCACGCACACGGACTTCCGACGGACGGGGCAGAGCGAACATGGACCAGCAGCAGACCAAGACCCGGGGGGTCGCCGACATCGTCTTCCTGATCGACGTGTCGGGGAGCATGGCCCCCGCCATCGACGCGCTGAAGGCCAACATCGGCACCTTCGTGGAAAGCTTGAGCAAGGGCGAGGGGAACAACGTCTCGCCCGTCCGCGACTGGCGCGCCAAGGCCGTGGGGTACCGCGACTTCGACGACCCCGACGCCGAGCCCTTCCACGACAACCCGTTCGTCTCCGACGTCGAGGCGCTCCGCGGCCAGCTCGCGGGCCTGCGCGCCGAGGGCGGCGGCGACGAGCCCGAGTCGCTCCTCGACGCGCTCTACAAGGTCTCGAACATGGGCCAGACCGAGAAGGGCGCGCAGGCCACGGACCCGGCGAAGTGGCGCTACCGCAGCGACGCGGCGCGGGTGGTGGTGGTCTTCACCGACGCCTCGTTCAAGCCCACCATGAGCCTCCCCGAGGCGAAGGGCGGCGGGATCCAGGACGTCACCAACGCGGTCATCAACAACCGCGTCATCCTCTCCCTCTTCGCCCCCGACCTGCCCGGCTACGACGAGCTGAGCCAGATCGACAAGTCGGAGTGGGAGGCGATCTCGTATCCCGGGCTCAACCCCCAGGAGGCGCTGGTGAAGTTCACCTCCGACCAGGCCAACTTCAAGAACACGCTCCGCCAGCTCGCCGCCAGCGTGTCGAAGTCGGCCGAGACGATCGCGCTCTAGAAAAAAGAAAAAGTCCTGAGTCCTGAGTGCCAAGTCCTGAGTAACAAGCGGACTTCGACGTCGGAACACGGCACTCAGGACTCAGGACTCGGGACTCAGGACTTAGCACTTCCTCATGGCGAAGAAGCTGAAAGTCGGCGACGAGATCAACGGCTACACCATCACCGACGTCTTCGGGCCCGGGGCGATGGCGATCTCGTACGGGGCGCGGACGGCGGCGGGGGAGCGGGTGTTCTTCAAGCAGTACAAGTCGCCGGCGGTGACGGTGGCGTGGTACCGCGACTACGTACGCTACCAGAAGGAGCTGAACCGGCGGATCGCCGAGGGGCCGGCGCGCAACTTCTGCGTGCGGGCGGTGGACGCGTTCGAGGCGGTGTGGGGCGGGCGCAACTACTTCCAGGTCTTCGAGTTCGTGGAGAACGGCGACGACCTGGGGGGGATCTTCGAGCGCGAGGCGGCCGAGAACGGCGGGCGCGCGCCGGGCGCCCCCTTCGCGGCGCGGATGTGGGAGCAGCACCTGATCTGGGCCAAGGTGCTGATGTCGGGGATCAACACGCTGCACCAGGCGAAGATCGCCCACGCGGACCTCAAGCCCGACAACGCGTACCTCATCGAGGACCCGTCCATCGCCGCCGGCTTCCAGCTCAAGCTGATCGACGTCGATTTCTCGGTGCTCACCGACGAGGCGGCGCCGTGGCACGGGCACCAGGGGTACGTCGGCAGCGACAACTATCGGTCCCCCGAGCACTTCACCGCCGGCGCCGTCCCCGGTTCGGCCTCCGACGTATTCACCTGCGGGCTGATCCTCTACCAGCTGCTGGCGGGGCGGCACCCGTACTGGTCGGAGGACCAGGGCGAGTACGCGCGCAAGGCGATGGCGCACGCCGCCGAGCACCCGGTGCTGGGCGGGACGATGCCGGCGCCGGCCAGCAACGAGGCCGTCGCGGAGATCATCCACCGCTGCCTCTCGCCGCGCGCCGCGGAGCGCCCCACCGCCGTGGAAGTGCGCGACGTCCTCACCGGCCGCGCGCCGTCGACCATCACCGTCACGACCGGCTCCGCCGCGCCCGCCGCTCCGGCGCCGGCAGCCGCGCCCG
>DATACF010000034.1:0-1718 GCA_036259235.1 Longimicrobium sp.
CCCCCCCCCCCCCCCCCCCCCCCCCCCCCCCCCCCGGGGCTCGCTTCGTGCGGCGGAGGCGGCTCGCGACACCCGGTGCGCGGAGGCGGCGTTCGTGGCGCGCCGGCTGGATTCCTCGGCTCGTTCCTCGCTCGGAATGACACGCGCGGGGCTCGGCGCGATTGCCGAGCTTCGGGCCCGCCGCGTACATTCGCCTGGACCTTCTCCCCGATCCACTTCCTTCACGAGTCCGGGCATGAGCCGCATCGCCACTCGTTCGTTCGCCGCCGCGTCGCTGGGCGCGGCGCTGGTTGCCACGCCGTCGCTCGCGCAGCAGGTGCGGGTGCCCGACAACGCGCGGGTGCGGCAGGCGCTGGAGTACGTCCAGCGGACGGAGCCGCAGACGGTCGAGGAGCAGATCGCGATCTGCCAGATCGAGGCGCCGCCGTTCAAGGAGGCGCGGCGGGCGGAGGACTTCCGGCGCCGCTTCGAGGCGCTGGGGCTCAAGAACGTGCGGATCGACGCCGAGGGGAACGTGATCGGCGAGCGCCCGGGCGATCCGGGGGAGCCGGTGATCGTGATCTCCGGCCACCTCGACACCGTCTTCCCCGAGGGGACCGACGTCCGCGTCCGCCGCGAGGGGACGGTGCTGCACGGGCCCGGCATCGGCGACGACTGCCGGGGGCTCACCATCCTCCTGGCCGTGGCGCGGGCGATGGACGAGGCGGGGATCCGGACGCGGGGGACGGTGCTCTTCGTGGGGACGGTGGGCGAGGAGGGGGAGGGGAACCTCCGCGGGGTGCGCCACCTCTTCGAGACGGAGCTCAAGGACCGCGTCGACTTCTTCATCTCCGTCGACGGCACCGGGCTGGGGCTCACCCGCGAGGCGGTGGGGAGCTACCGCTACCGCGTGACCTACAAGGGCCCGGGCGGGCACAGCTACGGGGCGTTCGGGATGCCGAACCCGATCCACGCGCTGGGCCGGGCGCTCGCCAAGGTGGCCGACCTCCAGGTGCCGGCGAGCCCGCGCACCACCTTCAACGCGGGGGTGATCAGCGGCGGGACGTCGGTGAACTCCATCGCGGGCGAGGCGAGCTTCCTGATGGACATGCGCTCGCTGAGCCCCGCCGCCCTCGACTCGCTCGACCGCCGCTTCCTGGCGGCGGTACAGGCCGCGCGCGACGAGGAGCGCGCCCGGTGGCCGCGGAGCACGGCGGCGCTGGAGGTGACGGCGGAGCGGATCGGGACGCGCCCGGCGGGGTCGCAGCCGGCGGACGCGTACATCGTCCGCGCGGCGGAGGCCGCGGGGCGGAGGCTGGGGTTCACGCCGCCCGCCGTGCCGTCGAGCACCGACTCGAACCTCCCCATCAGCCTCGGCATCCCCTCGCTCACCATCGACGGCGGCGGCGACGGGCAGGGCGCGCACTCGCTGAGCGAGAGCTTCGACACGCGCGACAGCCACCTGGGGACGCAGTGGGCGCTGCTGCTGGTGCTGACGCTGGCGGGGGTGAGGTGAGTGCGTTAGTGCGTTAGTGCGTTAGTGCGTGGGGGCCGGATCGTAGGATTCGGCGCGGGACGCGAAGCACCTGAACAGCGGGGCGCCTGCGGCGCGGGCCCTCACCCTGGCGGCTCGCCGTAGGCTCGCCGCCTGTCCCTCTCCCTAACTACAGGAGAGGGACGTCCGGATACGACGGGCTTTCCTCGCGCCTCGAAAGCCGCCCCACATCGTGTCAACGCAC
>DATACF010000035.1:0-1611 GCA_036259235.1 Longimicrobium sp.
GGCGGGGGGCCCCCGCTTTCGTTCCTCCGCTTCGACGGGCGCGTCAGCGCGACATCGCGCGCACCTCGGAGAGGCCGGCGGGGACCCAGGTGGGGCGCCGCGGGTCGTCGGCGACGGCGTGGGCGAGGTAGAAGACCATCCGCGACACGCGCGCGGCCTTGTCGGCGTTCAGCTTCTCCACCTCGTCCGACGGACGGTGGTAGTCCTCGTGGGTCCCGTTGAAGAAGAAGATGGCCGGGACTTCCTTGCGGGCGAAGTTGAAGTGGTCGGAGCGGAAGAAGAAGCGCTCCTCGGGCCAGACGTCGTCGGCCAGCGTCAGCCCCAGCTCGGGGTGCTCCGCGGCGAGGCGGTCGGTGAGCGCCCCCAGCGAGGTGTAGTCCTTCCCGATGACCACGATGCTGTCGTTGGCGTTCCGCCCGATCATGTCCACGTTGATGTTGGCCACGATCCGCTCCAGCGGGAGGGTGGGGTGGTCGGCGTACCACTCCGAGCCCAGGAGCCCCTTCTCCTCGCCGCTGACGTGGAGGAAGACGACCGTCCGCTTCGGCCGCTGGCCCAGGGCGGCGAAGGCCTGCGCCACCTCCAGGAGCCCCGACGTCCCCGAGGCGTCGTCGTCGGCGCCGTTGTAGATGGAGTCGCCGGTGGCGTCGGGCGCGCCCACGCCGACGTGGTCCATGTGGGCCGAGATCACCACGTACTCATTCCGGAGGACGGGGTCGCTCCCGGGGATCATCGCCACCACGTTGGGCGCCACCGCGCGGTCGAGCTCCTCGAGCGGGAGCCCGGCCGAGAGGTCGACGCCCGAGAGCGCCACCGGCTGGAAGCCCGCCTGCCCCATCCGCGCCCAGAGCGCCTCCATGTCGAGCCCGGCGGCCGAGAAGAGGCGGGCGCCGGCGTCGCGGGTGAGGTAGAACTGGGGGAAGCCCGGCTCGCCGCCCAGCGTGCGCGCCGGGGTCCCGGCCGAGGCGGCGTACTTGGCGATGGTGTCGGCCGTCCAGGAGGCGTCGAGGACGTGGATGATCCCGCTGGCCCCGGCGAGCATGGCCGCCGTGCGCTGCCGGCTCCGCTCGGTGCGGAAGGCGCGGTTGAAGCGCCCGGGGAGCGCGGCGACCGCCACGCGGCCGCGGAGCGTCCCCTCGCCCAGGCTCCCCGTGGGCGCCGAGCCGACGAAGACGAGCCCGCCGGAGAGCGGCGCGCGCGTCCCGCCGTGGGCGTAGAAGTCGCGCCCCAGCGCGAACGACTGCGTGCGCCCGCCCGCCGCCAGCTGGAGGCGCGCGCCGCCCGCGCTCAGGCGGCGGAGCGGGAAGGGGTACCACTGGTAGAAGGTCCCCTCCTCGCCGGCCGGCTGGAACCCCCAGAGCTTGTACTGGTTGACCAGGTACCCGGCGACGATCTCCAGCTCGGGGCTGGGGGTGTCGCGGCCGCGCATCTGGTCGGAGGCGATGAACTCGACGCGGGCGCGGAGGTCCTCGGGGGTGATGGTCTCGGCGGCGGCGCGGACGGTGGCGCCCGCGGAAGCCGAGGCGGGAGCCGGCGCGGCGGACGCGGAGGCGGGGGCCGGCGCCGGGGGGGTGGAAACGGGCGCCGCGCAGGCGGCGAGCGCCAGCGCGG
>DATACF010000036.1:0-7649 GCA_036259235.1 Longimicrobium sp.
CAACACGCGCGTCTACGTGCTGGACGAGGCGATGCGGCCGCTCCCGGCCGGCCTCCCCGGCGAGCTGTACGCGGGCGGCGACGGCGTGGCGCGCGGCTACGTGGGCAAGCCCGGCGCGACGGCGGAGACGTTCGTCCCCGACCCCTTCTCGGCGGAGCCGGGGGCGCGGCTGTACCGCACGGGCGACCGGGCGCGGTGGAAGGCGGACGGGACCGTGGAGTTCCTGGGGCGCGTCGACCAGCAGGTCAAGATCCGCGGCTTCCGCGTGGAGCCGGGGGAGATCGAGGCCGCCCTCCGCGAGCACCCGTCCGTCCGCGAGGCGGCGGTCGTCGCCCGCGAGGACACGCCGGGCGACCGGCGGCTGGTGGCCTACGTCGTGGCCGACGGGACCGACGCGGCGGCGCTCAAGGCGCACCTGGAGGTGCGCCTCCCCGCCTTCCTCGTCCCCGCCGCCTTCGTCCCGCTCGCCGCGCTCCCGCTGACGGCGAACGGGAAGGTGGACCGCCAGGCGCTCCCCGAGCCCGGTGCGGAGGGGGGCGAGGAGGGGTACGTGGCCCCGCGCACCCCGGTCGAGGAGGCGCTGGCCGGGATCTTCGCCCAGGTCCTCAAGCACGAGGAGGTGGGCGTGCACGACGACTTCTTCGTCCTGGGCGGCCACTCGCTCCTGGCCACGCAGGTCGTCTCGCGCGTCCGCCGCCTCCTGGGCGTGCAGCTCTCGGTGCGCGCGCTCTTCGAGTCGCCCACCGTCGCCGGGCTCGCCGAGCGCGTCGAGGCGGCGGGCGGGGCGCCGAAGTAGGATCTGGCGCGCCGCTCGTCCCCGGGCGGGTCGCTTCGTCCCGGGGGCGGCGCGGCTCGTCCCCCGCCGGTTCCGGGCAGGCGGCGGGCGGCCCCATCGTGTACGCCGCGGCGCGAGGTCCGGGCGGTGAAAGACGGTCCTTCGCCGTCCGACGGCGCGCCCATTCGGCCGCAAGTGATACGTCGTGGACGCGAGACTGCTACCCCGGAGTCTTGCGCCCACGGCCTCGTTCCGCGACAGTTGAAGATTCCCGGACGCCCTCCGCATCGCGACACGCCGTCACGTTTCGCGAACGTTTTGTGGCAGCGGCGGCATTCCCCGGAGAAACGTCCTTTCAAGCCCGTGAAGGTCGCATGAGCAACGGAGACGCCCCCGCCGCGCACCTCCCCCACGACGGGGAAGAGCGGGTCTACCCGCAGTCGTTCGCCCAGCAGCGGCTCTGGTTCGTCCAGCGGATGCAGCCGGAGAGCGTCGTCTACCACGTCGGCCGCGCCTTCGTCTTCGCGGAGCCGCTCGACGCGGAGGCGCTGGAGCGCGCCGTGCGCGAGGTCGTGCGTCGCCACGACGCCCTCCGCACCGTCTTCCGGGCCCAGGGGAGCACCCCCGCGCAGGTCGTCCTCCCCCGCGTGGACGGCGTCTTCACCCGCGTCGACCTCGGCGCGCTCCCGCCCGAGGCGCGGCGCGCCGAGGCCGAGCGGCTGGTGCTGGAGGACGCCAACCGACCCTTCGACCTCGAGCGGGGGCCGCTGATCCGCGTCCACCTGGTCCGGATGGGCGAGGGGGGCGACGTCCTGGCGCTCCAGATGCACCACATCGTCAGCGACGGGTGGAGCATGGGGATCCTCTTCCGCGAGCTGGCGGAGCTGTACGAGGCGTTCGCGGCCGGGGACCCCTCGCCCCTTCCCGAGCTGGAGATGCAGTACGCGGAGCTGGCGCAGGAGCAGCGCGAGCGCCTCACCGGCGCCGTCCTCCAGGAGCACCTCGACTTCTGGCGGCGCTCCCTCGCCGGCGCCCCCGCCCTCCTGGAGCTCCCCACCGACCGCCCCCGCCCCGCCGTGGCCGGGCAGCGCGGCACCGCGCACCGCTTCGGCGTCCCCGAGGAGACCGCCGCCGCGCTGACGGCGCTGGCCCGCGCCGAGCGGAGCTCGCTCTACATGATCGGGCTCGCCGCCTTCCAGCTCCTCCTCTCGCGGTGGAGCGGGCAGGACGACGTGGTGGTGGGGAGCCCCATCGCCGGGCGGACGGAGATGGAGGCCGAGCCGCTGATCGGCTTCTTCGTCAACACCCTCGTCCTCCGCGGCGACCTCTCGGGCGACCCCTCCTTCCGCGCCCTCCTGGCCCGCACCCGCGAGACCCTCCTCGACGCCTACGACCACCAGGAGCTCCCCTTCGAGCGGCTGGTCGACGAGCTGAAGGTGGAGCGGACCCTCTCGCACCACCCCCTCTGCCAGGTCATCTTCTCGGTCCAGAACGCCGCCCCCCTCGACCTCGCCCTGGGCGGGGTGCCGGGGGAGGCGGTGAGGGTCCACCGCGACGTCGCCCACATGGACGTGGTGATGGAGCTCACCGAGACGCCGGGGAAGGGGATCATCGGGCTCCTGGAGTACAGCACCGACCTCTTCGAGCCCGCCACCATGGAGCGCTTCGGGCGCCACTACGCCCGCCTCCTGGCCTCGGCCGCCGCGCGCCCCGACGCCCCCGTGTCGTCGCTGGAGCTGATGGACGACGAGGAGCGGCGGACGGTGCTCCACGACTGGAACGCCACCGCGCGCCCCTTCGCCCGCGACGCCACCCTCCCGGCCCGCTTCGCCGGGGTCGCCGCCGCGGGCCCCGAGCGCGTCGCGCTGGTGGGCGACGGCGCGCCCGTCACCTACGGCGAGCTGGCCGCGCGCGCCCACCGCCTGGCGCGGGCCCTGCGCGCCCGCGGGGTGCGCGAGGGGACGCGGGTGGGGCTCGCCGTCGACCGCTCGGCCGCGGCGATCGTGGCCATGCTCGCCATCCTGGAGGCGGGGGGGAGCTACGTCCCCCTCGACGCCCAGTACCCGGCCGACCGCCTCGCCTTCATGATCGAGGACGCCGCCTGCGCCCTCCTGGTCGTCGGCGGCGAGGTCCCCGAGGCGCTGGCGGGGTTCACCGGGCCCGTGGTGTCGCTGGAGCGCGACGCGGAGGCCATCGCCGCCGAGGACGCCGCGCCCCTCCCGCCCGTCGTGGGCCCGGAGTCGGAGGCGTACGTCATCTACACCTCCGGCTCGACGGGGAAGCCCAAGGGGGTCGCCATCCCGCACCGGGGCGTCCTCCGGCTGGAGAGCGTCCTGGGGGCGATGGGGGTGGGGACCGACGACGTCGCGCTCCACGCCGCCACCCTCTCCTTCGACGCCTCGGTGGCCGAGATCTGGGGCGGCCTCCTGAACGGCGGCCGCGTCCTCGTCTTCACCCCGCGCCTCCCCACCCTGGAGGCGCTCTCGGCCGCCATCCGCGAGCACGGGCCGACGTGGGCGATGCCCCCCGTCGGACTGTGGAGCCAGATGGTCGACGCCCGGCCGGACGACCTGGGGAAGCTCCGCCTGGTGATGCCGGGCGGCGACGTGATGTCGCTCCCCCACGCCCGGCGGTGCCTGGAGAACATCCCGCAGCTGAAGCTGGTGAACGGCTACGGCCCCACGGAGAACTCCGTCGTCACCACCTTCCGCGGCGTGCGCCCCTCCGACCTGGAGCGGCCGGGGGTTCCCATCGGGGTGCCGGTGGCCAACACCCGCGTCTACGTCCTCGACGCGCACCTCCGGCCCTGCCCCATCGGCGTCCCCGGCGAGCTGTGCGCGGGGGGCGACGGGGTGGCGATCGGCTACGTGGGGCGCCCGGAGCTGACCGCCGAGCGCTTCGTCGACGTCGACCTGGGCGACGGGCGCACCGAGCGCGTCTACCGCACCGGCGACCGGGCGCGGTGGCTCCCCGACGGCGGGATCGAGTTCCTGGGGCGCCTCGACGGGCAGGTCAAGCTCCGCGGCTTCCGCGTGGAGCCGGGCGAGGTGGAGACGGCGCTGATGGCGCACGCCGGCGTCCGCGAGACGGTGGCGGCGGTCCGCGACGGCGACGCGGGGCGGAAGATGCTGGTGGCGTACTTCGTCGCCGCCGACCCCGCGCGCCCCCCCGCGGCGGCGGAGCTGCGGGCCTTCCTGGCGCGCTCCCTCCCCGAGCACATGGTCCCGGCGGCGTTCGTCGCCCTCCCCTCGCTCCCGCTGACCCCCTCGGGGAAGGTGGACCGGCGCGCCCTCCCCGCCCCCGACTTCGCGGCCGAGGCGGGGGAGCGGGCGGTGCCCCGGAGCGAGCTGGAGCGGCGGATCGCGGCGGTGTGGGCCGAGGTCCTCCAGCTCCCGCGCGTGGGCGCCGACGAGAGCTTCTTCGAGCTGGGGGGGAACTCGCTCCTCCTGATCTGGCTCCACGAGCGCCTCCGGCAGGAGCTGGGGCGCGAGGAGCTGGCCCTGGTCGACCTCTTCCACCACCCCACCGTCCGCGCGCAGGCCGCCTTCCTGGGCGGGGGCGCGGCGGAGCCGGCGGCCGTGGCGGAGGCCGAGGCCCCGCGGCGGGCGGCCACCAGCGGGAAGGTGGCCGTGGTGGGGATGGCGGGGCGCTTCCCCGGCGCCATGGACGTGGAGGCGCTCTGGCGGAACCTGCGGGAGGGGATCGAGTCGGTCTCCTTCTTCACCCCCGACGAGCTCCGCGCGGCCGGCGTCCCCGAGGCGCGGATCGCCGACCCGCGCTACGTCCCCGCGCGGGGGACCTTCGACGGGGTCGACCTCTTCGACGCGGGGTTCTTCGGCTACGGCCCCCGCGACGCCGAGATCCTCGACCCCCAGCACCGCCTCTTCCTGGAGTGCGCCTGGGAGGCGCTGGAGCGCGCCGGGTACGCGGGCGAGGGGGCGGGGGTCAACACCGGCGTCTTCGCCGGGGTGTCGGCGAGCAGCTACCTGGCGCTGCTGCGGCAGGACCCGTCGCTGATGGCGCTGCTGGGCGACATGGCGGTGATGCTGGCCAACGACAAGGACTTCATCGCCACCCGCGCGGCGTACAAGCTGGGGCTGGGCGGCCCGGCGATGTCGGTGCAGACGGCGTGCTCCACCTCGGGGGTGGCCGTCCACGTGGCGTGCCGGTCGCTGATCGGGGGCGAGTGCGACGTGGCGCTGGCCGGGGGCGCCTCGGTCCGCGTCCCCGACCGCACCGGGTACTTCTACGAGGAGGGCGGCACCGCCTCGCCCGACGGCCACTGCCGCGCCTTCGACGCGGCGGCGCGGGGCGCGGTGGGGGGGAACGGGGTGGGCGTCCTCGTCCTCAAGCGGCTGGAGGACGCGCTGGAGGACGGCGACACCATCCACGCGGTGATCCTGGGGTCGGCGGTCCGCAACGACGGCGCGCTCCGGGTGGGGTTCACCGCGCCGGGGGTCGACGGGCAGTCGCGGGTGGTCCGCGCCGCCCTCGCCGCCGCCGGGGTGGCGCCGGAGACGATCGGCTACGTGGAGACGCACGGGACCGGGACGGAGCTGGGCGACCCGATCGAGGTGGCGGCGCTCTCGGAGGTCTTCGGGGGCGGGCGGCCGGCGACGGTCCCCCTCGGCTCGGTGAAGACCAACGTGGGGCACCTGGACGCGGCCGCCGGGGTGACGGGCGTCATCAAGGCCGTCCTGGCGCTGGAGCACGGCGAGATCCCGCCCTCGCTCCACTTCGAGACGCCCAACCCCCGGATCGAGTTCGGGCGCTCGCCCTTCTTCGTCAACACCGCGCTGCGGCCCTGGCCTCGGGGCGCCGCGCCGCGCCGGGCGGGGGTCTCCTCCTTCGGGCTGGGCGGGACCAACGCGCACCTGGTGCTGGAGGAGGCGCCGGTCCCCGCCCCCTCGGGCCCCTCGCGCCCCTGGCAGCTCCTCGTCCTCTCCGCCCGCACCCCCGCCGCGCTCGACGCGGCCACGGAGCGGCTGGCCGCGCACTTCCGGGCCCACCCGGACGAGAACCTGGCCGACGCGGCCTTCACCCTCCGCGAGGGGCGGCGCGCCTTCCCCTTCCGCCGCGCCGTGGTCGTGGGCCCGGGCGAGGACGCGGCTTCTCTCCTGGAGGCACGCCCGGCGCTGCGCGCGGCCGACGGGCTGGCGACCGAAGGGCGGCGCGGCGTCGCCTTCCTCTTCCCGGGCCTCGGCGAGCACTACGTGGGGATGGGGCGGGGGCTGTACGCCTCCGAGCCCGTCTTCCGCGAGGTGGTGGACCGCTGCGCCGGGCTCCTCCAGCCGCACCTGGGCGCCGACGTCCGCGAGGTGCTGTATCCGCCGGAGTCCGCTTCGGACGCCGCGCCGCCGGAGAACGGCGGCGCGAAGGGCGGCTTCGACTTCCGCAAGCTGGTCGGGCGCGCCCCCGCCGAGGCGGACCCGGCGGCGGAGCGGCTGAACCGGACGGAGCTCGCGCAGCCCACGGTCTTCGTGGTCGGCTACGCGCTGGCGAAGCTGTGGGAGAGCTGGGGCGTCACGCCAGAGGCGGTGATCGGCCATTCGCTGGGCGAGTACGTGGCCGCGTGCGTGGCGGGGGTCCTCTCGCTGGAGGACGCGCTGGCGCTGGTGGCGGCGCGCGCGAAGGCGATCGCGGCGCTCCCCGGCGGGGCGATGCTGGCGGTGACGCTCTCGGCCGAGGACGCGCGTGCCTTCCTGGTGGAGGGGACGGCGATCGCGACCGTGAACGCGCCGGAGCTGTGCGTGGTCTCGGGCCCGCACGAAGCGGTGGAGGAGGTGCGGCGGCGGGTGACGGAGGCCGGGCACCTGGCCCGGCCCCTCCCCACGACGCACGCCTTCCACTCGCCGATGATGGAGCCCGCCGCGGCGCCGCTCTCCGCGCTGGTGGCGGGGATGACGCTCCGGGCGCCGGCGATCCCCCTGGTCTCCAACGTCACCGGGACGTGGATGACCGGGGCGGAGGCGACGGACCCGCGCTACTGGGTGCGCCACCTGACGGGAACGGTGCGCTTCGCCGAGGGGCTCGGCGCGCTGCTGGAGGAGGACCGCGTCCTCCTGGAGGTGGGCCCCGGCCAGTCGCTGGGCGCCTTCGCGCGGCAGCGACCGCGGGCGGAGGGGGAGCCGGCGCCCGCGGTGGCGTCGTCGCTCCGCCACGCGCACGAGGCCACGGCCGACGAGGCGCACCTGCTGGGCGCGCTGGGGCGGCTGTGGGCGGCGGGGGCGCGGCTCGACTGGGCGCGCTTTCAGGCCGGCGAGCGCCGCCGCCGCATCCCGCTCCCCACCTACCCGTGGGAGCGCGCCCGCTACTGGGTGGACGTGCGCCCGGCGGCCCCGGTGGACGCGCCGGTCGCTTCCTCCGCGCGCGTCGAGACGGCGGGCGCGGCGGCGGAGACGCCGGGTGCGTCGCGCGGCGCTCCTCGCGCGGCGCTGGGGCTGACGCAGCCGTACACCGCGCCGCGCGACGAGACGGAGCGGAGGCTGGCGCGGCTGTGGAGCGGGGTGCTGGGCGTGGAGGACGTGGGCGTGCACGACGACTTCTTCCTCCTGGGCGGGCACTCGCTCCTGGGCACGCGCCTGATCGCGCGGGTGCGGGAGGAGATGGGGGTGGAGCTCCCGATCCAGGCGCTCTTCCGCGCCCCCACCGTGGCCCGCATGGCCGCCGAGGTGGCCGCCACCCGCGTGGCGGCCGTCGATCCGGAGGCGGTGGAGCGCGCGCTGGAGGAGGTGCTGGGGCTGACACCCGAGCAGGTGCGGGCGCTGCTGGAGGAGGAGCTGGCGGAGGAGACCAAGGCGGAGACGGAGATCGAGGTGGGGGACGAGGTGGAGGCGGGGGTGGGGGACTAGGCGGGAGATCGAGGGGGCTCCGT
>DATACF010000037.1:0-3790 GCA_036259235.1 Longimicrobium sp.
CCGCCCGCCCCGGGCCCCCCTTCATCTTTTCCGAGCTTCGTGTCTTGATGCAGCGACGTTCCGCCCTCCGGGGCCTTTCCGCACTCCTCCTCCTCGGCGCGGCAGCGTGCCAGGACGAGTCGCCCACCCTGTCGGGCGAAGAGTTCTTCCCCGGCGGCGGCCGCCCGACCACCCTCGAGGTGGTCCTCCCCGCGTCGGAGTTCCTGGAGACGCTGGGGGTCTTCTCGGGCTTCTCCGACGAGAAGGACTTCCTGGTCCAGATCGTCGCCAACGACTACGGCGAGCCGCAGGGGCTCGACGCCCACGCGCTGTACACGCTGGGCTTCCCGAAGCAGCCCTCGTACTCGCAGAGCGGGACGACGCGCTTCGACTCGCTCTACACGCTCACCGGCGGACGGCTGGTCGTCGACCTCGACTCGGCCGGGTCGCGGCCGGTGGGGCCGGTGACGCTCCGCCTCTTCACGCTGGCGCAGGACTACGACCCGTCGACGACGTCGTGGACCTACGCCGTCGACAGCGCGGGCGAGCGCACCCCGTGGACCGTCCCCGGCGGGACGCCGGGCCCGCAGGTGGGGCAGGTGGTCTACACCCCGGGGTCGCAGGCGGGCGACACGGTGAGCTTCGCCCTCGACTCGGTGACGCTCAACCGGATCCGCCGCGACAGCGTGGGGCTCCTCCTGACCTCCGCCACCACGGGGACGCGGGTGCAGGTGGGGGGGATCCGCCTCACGACCGGGTTCCACCCCAGCAACGCCGCCCGCGACACGGTGATCCCCCTCGACGTGGGGGCGGGGTCGGCGACCTTCGTCTTCACCCCCGAGCCGCCGCAGGTGCCGGGGACGATCCAGGCCGGGGGCGTCTACGCCGCGCGGACCGTCTTCCGCCTCGACCTCGACCGCCCGCTCCCCGGGTGCGCGCCGCCGCAGACGTGCGCGGCCGTGCGGCTGGAGGACGTGCAGGTAAACCGGGTCTCGCTCCTCCTCGACCCCATCGCGCCGCCGAACGGGTTCGACCCGATCACGACGATCCCGCTGACCCTCTTCACCGTCCCCGAGCCCGACCTGGGCGCCGGGGCGCCGCTGGGGGGGAACATCCTCGACCTCAACGAGAACGGGCTGGGGCTGGTGATCCAGTCGCCGGGCGACACGGTGGTGGAGCTCCCGATCACCTCGTTCGCCCTGGCCTCGGCGCGGGCGGACACGCTCCCGGACACCTTCGCCCTCCTGGGCGAGCGCGCCCAGGGCGACCTCGTCCTCCGCACCTTCGGGATCGGGCTCTACGACGCCGAGCCCCGGCTCCGCATCATCTACACGCTCCCCACCCGTCCGGAGCTTCCATGACGCGACGTCCAGGCGCGGCGGTGGCCGCCGCGCTGCTCCTCTTCGGTTCGGCGGCCCCGGTGGCCGCGCAGTCGATCCTCTCCAGCCGGGGGCTGGGGTACCCGCTGGAGCCGCTCGACGCCCGCGCCCAGGGGCTGGGCGGGGTGACGGTGGGGCTCGGCGGGCCGCACCTCTCGCTGGTCAACCCGGCCGCGCCGGTGGGGATCGTGGCGCCCGGCCTCCTGGTGACGGTGCAGCCCGACGCCTACGACGCCACGGCGGGGGCGGTGGCCACCGACGGCTCGACGGTGCGCTTCCCCCTCCTGATGGCGGCGTTCCCGCTGGGGTCGCGGTTCACGGGGTCGGTGGGGTACGGCTCCTTCCTCGACCAGAGCTGGCAGGTGACCTCCGAGGACTCGCTCGACCTCCCGGGGACCGGGGAGCGGGTGGGGGTGCGCGACCGCTTCGTCTCGGACGGCGGGGTGGCGCGCTTCCGCCTGGGGGCGGGGGCGCGGCTCCTGGAGGGGCTCTCGGTGGGGCTCGCGGCCGACCTCTTCACCGGGGCGGCCAACGACACCTCGCGCCGCGACGTCGACTCGCTCTTCTCGGCGGTGAGCGCCACCACCTTCCGCTACCGCGGGGTGGGGGTGGCGGCCGGGGTGCAGTGGAGCCCGAACGCCGCGCTCACCGTGGGCGCGGCGCTGGCCGGGGGCGGGAAGCTGAACGCCGAGGCCGACACCGGCGACGCGGCGACCCAGGAGAAGAGCTACTCGATGCCGCTCCGCGTCGACCTGGGCGCCAGCGCGCGGGTGACGCAGAACACGGTGCTGGCGCTCTCGGGGACGTGGACCGGGTGGTCGGCGCTCGACGAGGACCTCTCCGACCGGGCCGGGGGCGCGCAGGACGCCTTCCGGGTGGCCGGCGGGATCGAGTACGAGGGGTTCACCGTGGCCCGGCGGGTCCTCCCGCTCCGCGTCGGCGGGCGTTTCGAGCGGCTCCCCTTCCGGTGGGGCGAGCGGGGCGACGACGCGGCCTTCCCCGACGAGCGGGCGGTCAGCGCCGGGCTGGGGGCGCGGCTGGCGGGCGGGGCGGCGCGCCTCGACCTGGCGGGCGAGCGGGGGTGGCGCGGCGGCGGGGGCGACGCGGTGGTCGACGAGAGCTTCTGGCGGGTCTCGCTCACCATGAGCCTCCTGGGCCGGTGAGCGGCGCGCCCTCCGGCACGGCCCCGCTCCTCCTCGTCGTCGACGACGACCCCGTCAACGTCGAGCTGCTCTGCGACCTGCTGGAGGCGCTGGACTACCGCACCGTGGGGGCGCACGACGGCGCGTCGGCGCTCCTGGCGGCCCGCGAGCACCTCCCCGACCTGGTCCTCCTGGACATCATGATGCCGGGGATGAACGGCTACGAGGTGTGCCGCCGCCTGAAGGCGGACGCCGCGACGGCCGGCATCCCCGTCGTCTTCGTGACGGCCCTCTCCGACACCGAGGACAAGGTCCAGGCGATCGAGGCGGGGGGCGACGACTTCCTCACCAAGCCCTTCAACCGCCCCCTCCTGGTGGCGCGGATCCGCTCGCTGCTCAAGCTGAAGGCGGCGGGGGACGCGCTGGAGCGCTCGTACCGCCGTCTCCAGGAGCTGGAGCGCCTCCGCGACGACCTGACGCGGATGGTGGTCCACGACGTCAAGTCGCCGCTCTCGGCGCTGATGGCGACGCTGGAGATGGCGGTCGACGGCGACCTGGGACCCCTCTCGCCCGAGCTGGCGCGCCTCCTGGACGACGGGCGCGAGCGGGCGGGCGACGTCCTCCAGATGATCGACAACCTCCTGGAGCTGTCGCGGCTGGAGGAGGCGCGGGTGGAGCTGGAGCCGCGCGAGGTGGACGTGGGCGCGCTCCTGGCCGAGGCGGCGGACGACTTCGCCCTCCGCGCCGAGCAGCGGGGCGCGCGGGTGGCGGCCGTCCCCCCGCCCGCCGCGCTCGTCGCGCGCGCCGACGAGGCGCTGCTGCGGCGGGTGCTGGCCAACCTGGTGGGGAACGCCCTGAAGCACGGCGGCCCCGGCGTGGGCGTCACCCTGGCCGCCGAGCCCGGCGGTGAGGCCGAGGGCGGGGTGCGCTTCACGGTGGCCGACGACGGGGTGGGGATCGACCCCGCGCACCACGAGACGATCTTCCGGAAGTGGGAGAGCCTGAGCCGCCTCGAGGCGCCGGAGGAGGGGTCGTCAGGGCTGGGGCTGACCTTCTGCAAGCTGGCCGTGGAGGCCCACGGCGGGCGGATCTGGGTGCAGAGCCGCCCGGGCGAGGGGGCGCGCTTCCACTTCGTGGTGCCGGCGGCGGAGGGGGCGCCCGCGGTGGAGAGCGCGGAAGGCCCCGCGGAGGCGGTGATCGCGTAGGGTTTCGGTGGGAGCGGGGGGTGGGGTGGGGGAGAGATCGTAAGTCGCGGATCGGGTTGGGGTTCTCCCCTCCCCACGCACGGCC
>DATACF010000038.1:0-1927 GCA_036259235.1 Longimicrobium sp.
AGCGGCCCCCTTCCGGAGGCCGCTCGCCGTCGTTGGCAGGAGCTGGGCGGGGGCCGTGGTGCGCGGCGCTGCCTTGTCCGGACTCGTTTCGCGCGCGGGGCAGACCTCCCCGCACGATCGCTACGGCTTCAACCGGACCGCCGCCGTGCACGCACGGCCACCCGCCTCTGCAGCCTACGCTAGTCCCTTCGGATCGCGAAGTCAACCAAACGTATGATCCGCATCGGTTTAGCCAATGCGTGACGTAGCGTCGCGAGCGCCCGGCCGGGGCCTCGTCACGCGCCCGACGGGTGCCGGGCGGCGTACCGCGCCAGGAGCCAGAGGGCGGCGCGCTCCAGCCCCACCAGGACGGCGGTGATGGCGACGGCCATCCCGAAGAGGGCGACGTTGCTCTCGTCGCCGGCGCGGAGGGCGAAGGAGAGGGCGGTGGAGACGGCGGGCGGGTGGACGGCGTCGAGGAGGATGGTGGCGACGATGGTGACGACCATCGCCAGGGCGGCGGCGAGGTAGCCGGGGCCCAGCGCCACGAAGGCGGCCAGCCCCACCGCGGCGGCCAGCATCTGCGCCAGCACCAGCGTGCGCACGGAGTTCATCCCGTGCTGCGGGTCGAGGTAGATGAGGAAGGCGCTGGAGGCCAGCGAGGCGAAGAGGAGCCGCTGCTGCGTCAGCGCCTCCACCAGCGCCAGCACCCCGAGCACCGTCGCCGTCGGCAGCAGCGCCAGCACCAGCTCGCCCTTCATGTCCAGCCGCCGCCGGAGCGACCGGTCGGCCCCCTCCACGGGCTTCAGGCTCTCCTTCCGCACCCCGCCCCCTCCCGCCGGTCGAAAACGATCCCGTCCTTCCCCGCGCGGCGGACCGGCAAGATCCGGCCCGGCCGCGCGCGAGCGGCGTCACGGCGCGGCCGGGCGCGCGGGAGCGGGGAGGGAGGGAGCGTCGCGGACGGGCTCGCGGGTGACGGTGGGCGGGCCGTCGCGGAGGGGGATCTCGATGGAGACGCCGGCCATCACGGTGCGGATGCGCCGCTCGGCCTCGGTGTACTCGCCCGTGGCGGGGTCGAGGGCCGGGCCCCGCTGGCGCCACGAGCCGAACCCGCCGGTGAGATAGGCGTGGAAGCGGCGCCCGCCCCGCGTGGTGCGCCACCCCAGGCTCGGGGCGAAGTAGCGGGGCGCCTGCGCCACGGCATCTTCGTCACCGCCGATCGCGTCGTTCAGGTCCTCGATCCAGTCGGGGTTCTCGAAGAGCCAGGCGTACCCCGCGCCCACGTACCACCCCGAGCCGCCGGCGGGGATGCGCCCCAGCTGGACGTACGGGTGGACGTGGCGCCGCGAGGCCAGCGTCCCGGCGCCGACCACCCAGTCGCCGGACGAGGGCGCCTGGACGAAGGCGTCGAGCTCCGCGGAAGCCGCTTCGAGCGGGGCGGTGACGCCGACCAGGAACGAGGGCGACGACGGATCGGCCGGCACGTAGCCGTAGCGGACGCCCGCGCCGAGGGTGGGGGTGAGCCCGGCGCCGCAGCTGTCGCAGAGGGGGAGCGGGACGCCGGCGGTGGCGTGGAAGGCCAGCCCCGGCTCGACGCGCGGGCTGTGCGTCACCACGGGCGCGCAGGCGGCCAGCGCCAGGAGCGCCGCGAACGAAAGGCTCGGTTTCACGGGGGCGGGAACGGGGGAGAAGAGAAGCGAGTCGCGGAAGAAACGTCTGTCGCGCGGAAAGTGGGACGGGAAAGATGGCGGACGCGACAGAGTCTGTCCACGGCACCCACGGGAGACGACACGCTCCACCGGTAGCCGCGCTCCCGGGGCGTTGCGTGAGGGATGCGGGCCCGAAGGGCGAAGACCCTGGCGGAGGGAAATGCGAAGACGACCGCGATCGAAGAGGAAGCCCCCGGCGCCATGGAGTCCGCCAGGGGCTTCCTCTTCGATCGCGGTCG
>DATACF010000039.1:0-4388 GCA_036259235.1 Longimicrobium sp.
CGTCGTCGACGATCAGGAGGAGGGGGCTCCCCGCCCCGCCCTCCCCCCCCGCGGCCGGCCACGGCGGCCCCGGCGCCGGCCGCGGGGGGGGAGGGCGGGGCGGGGAGCCCCCTCCTCCTGATCGTCGACGACGACGCGGAGCTCACCGAGCGGCTGGCGATGGAGGCGTCGGGGCGGGGGATGCGCGTCCGGGTGGCCACCACCCTGGCGCACGCGCGGGCCGAGGTGGCGCGCGAGGCGCCCTCGGCCGTCCTCCTCGACCTCCAGCTCGAGGACGGGGAGAGCGGGCTGGCGCTCCTGAACGAGCTGGCGGCGCGGACGCCCCCGGTGCCGGTGGTCGTCCTCACCGCCCGCGGCTCCTTCACCGACCGGGTGGACGTGGCGCGGCGCGGGGGGCTGGGCTTCCTCCAGAAGCCCCTCCCGCCGCCCAAGGCCATCGACGCGCTGGAGCACGTCCTCCAGCGGGGGCGCGAGCTGCGCACCACCCTCCTGGCGGTCGACGACGACCCGCAGGTCCTGGCCACGGTGGAGACGCTCCTGGAGCCGGCGGGGGTGCGGGTGACGGGGCTCGGCGACCCCCTGCGCTTCTGGGAGGCGCTGGAGGCGGCGATGCCCGACGCGGTCCTCCTCGACGTGGACATGCCGGCGGTGACGGGGGTGGAGCTCTGCCGGGTGATGCGCAACGACGCGCGGTGGAGCGCGGTCCCCGTGGTCTTCCTCACCGGCCGCACCGACGCCGAGACGATCCAGCGGATCTTCGCCGCCGGGGCCGACGACTACGTGGCGAAGCCGATCGTGGGGCCGGAGCTGGTGACGCGGGTGCGCAACCGGCTGGAGCGGGTGCAGCTCCACCGCAACCTGGCCGACACCGACGCGCTCACCGGCGTGGCCAACCGCCGCCGCTCGGAGGAGATGATCGGGCGGCTCCTCCGGCTGGCGGCGCGGCAGAGCCAGCCCTTCTCGCTGGGTTTGCTCGACCTCGACCACTTCAAGGAGGTCAACGACCGCTGCGGGCACGGGATGGGCGACGAGGTGCTGCGGCGGGTGGCGAAGGTCCTCCAGAAGGCGTTCCGCGCCGAGGACGTGGTGGCGCGGTGGGGGGGCGAGGAGTTCGTGGTGGGGATGTACGGGATGGAGAAGGACGACGGGGTGCAGCGGCTGGCCGAGGCGCTGGAGATGATGCGCGAGGAGCGCTTCCACGACCCCGACGGGTGCGTCTTCGACGTCACCTTCAGCGCCGGGGTGTCGCAGTACCCCATGGACGGCGCCGACCTCCAGGCGCTCTACCGCGGGGCCGACGCCGCGATGTACCAGGCCAAGGACGCGGGGCGGAACCGCGTCCTCCCCGCCGGGTGGAGCCCCGAGCAGCCCGACGCCGCGCGGATCGTCGACGTCCTGGTGGTGGAGGACGACCCCGCGCTCGCCCGCCTCCTGACGCACGCCCTCACCACCCGCGGCTACCGCCACGAGTGGGTCGACAACGGGCGGAAGGCGGTGGACCTCCTGGCCGGGAGCCGCCCCGCGGTCCGCGCCCGCGTCGTCCTCCTCGACGTCGACCTCCCCGAGATGGACGGCCACGCGGTGCTGCGGGCGCTGGGGCGCGACCGGGTGCTGGAGCGGACGCGGGTGGTGATGCTCACCGTCCGCTCCTCGGAGTCGGAGGTGGTGCAGGCGCTGGAGATGGGGGCCTTCGACCACGTGGCCAAGCCCTTCTCCGTCCCCGTCCTCCTCCAGCGGATCCGCCGCGCGCTCCGGAGCGGGGGGCGATGAGCCAGTACGACTGGCTGGCCCTGGCCCTCTGGATCCTGGGGGCGATGTTCGCGTCTGGGCTCCTGATGTTCTTCGGCCACGGGGCGTGGATGGTCCTCTACGAGCGCCGCACCGCCGACCGGCTGGAGCGGGGGCGGCGGGTCCTGGTCGACCTCACCGCCACGGGGCGGATCGGGCCGAGCGACATCGCGATGCTGAAGGGCCTTCCGCGCCGCCTCCAGGTGCGGCTCTTCGTGGAGCTGGCCACCTACCTGAGCGGGGCGCAGCGGCAGCACCTGGCGGCGCTGGCGCGCGAGGTGGGGCTGGCGGAGGCCGGGGCGCGCCTCTGCCGCGACCGGGCGTGGTGGAAGCGGCTCCGCGGGGTGCGCCTCCTGACGGTGATCGGCGGGGGCGAGGCCGCGGTGCCGCCGCTGCTGGACGACCGCCACCCGGCGGTGCGGGCCGAGGCGACGGAGTGGGCGGGGGAGCACCCGAGCCCGGCGGTGATCGAGCGGCTGGTGGCGAGCCTCGCCGACCCCGGGCGGCTGGGGAGCTACGAGCTCCGCGACTCGCTGCTGCGGATCGGGACGCCGGTGATCCCGGCGCTGGCGGCGTACCTGGAGCGGCACGGGGGGCGGGCGGCCGTCCCCGCGCTGGAGGTGGCGGCGGGGCTCCCGGACAGTCGCCTGGCCCCGGCGGCGCGCCGCCTCTGCGCCGACCCGCTCCCGGAGGTGCGGGCCCGCGCGGCGTCGCTGGCGGGGTCGCTGGGGGGCGACGAGGCGGTGGCGACGCTGGAGGGGATGCTTGACGACCCCGACGCGGAGGTCCGCGCGGCGGCGGCCTCGTCGCTGGGGCGGCTGGGGCACTGGCCTGCGGCGACGCGGATCGCGGGGCTCCTGGGCGACCCCGCGTGGGTGGTGCGGAGCCAGTCGGCGCTGGCCCTCCGGCGGCTGGGCTCGCCGGGGCTCCTCTTCCTCCGCCGGGGCCTCGGCGACGCCGACCGCTTCGCGGCCGACATCTCCCGCCAGGTCCTCGACATGCCCGAGACCACCGCCGACCGGGACCAGTGGCGATGAGCGCGGGCGAGATCGCGTCGCTGGTCCTGGTGCGCCTGGAATGGGCCATCCTGGTCTACTTCCTCGTCGTCAACGGCTGGTACCTCCTCCTCCTCCTCTCGGCCGCGCTGGAGATGCGGGACTACGTCCTCCAGGCGCGGGGCCAGGCCCGGTGGAAGATCCTGGGGTCGCGGGTGGCGCCCTCCATCTCGGTGCTCGCCCCCGGCTACAACGAGGCGGCGACCATCGCCTCGAGCGTGCGGGCGCTGTTGGCGCTCCACTACCCCAACCTGGAGGTCGTCGTCGTCAACGACGGGTCGAAGGACGCCACCCTGGCGGTCCTGGTCGACACCTTCGACCTCCAGCCGATCCACCCGATCTTCCAGCGCCGGATCCACTCGGCCGACGTGGTGGCCCTCTACCGCTCGCGGACGCACCCCAACCTGGTGGTGGTCGACAAGGTGAACGGGGGGAAGGCCGACGCGCTGAACGCGGGGCTCAACCTGGCCGCGGGCGAGCTGGTCTGCGCCATCGACGCCGACACCCTCATCGAGCCCGACGCGCTCCTGCGGATGGTGCGCCCCTTCGTCCGCAAGCCGGACGTGGTGGCGGCGGGGGGGACGATCCGCGTGGCCAACAACTCCACGGTGGACGCGGGGCGGGTGGTGCGGACGCGCGTTCCCCGGAAGCCGCTCCCGGGGTTCCAGGTGGTGGAGTACCTCCGGGCCTTCCTCTTCGGGCGGCTGGGGTGGAACCGGCTGGGGGGGAACCTGATCATCTCCGGCGCCTTCGGCCTCTTCCGCCGCGACGCGATGATCGCGGCGGGCGGCTACCTCGAGGAGACGGTGGGGGAGGACATGGAGCTGGCGCTCCGGCTCCGGCGGCTGGGGTACGAGCAGGGGGGGCCGAAGCGGATCGACTTCATCCCCGACCCCGTGGCGTGGACGGAGGTGCCGGAGACGCTCCGGGTGCTGGGGCGGCAGCGCGACCGGTGGCACCGGGGACTGGCCGACGTCCTCTGGCGCCACAAGCGGGTCCTCCTCAACCCGCGCTACGGGTCGATGGGGCTGGTGAGCTTCCCGTACTTCGTGGTCATCGAGCTCCTGGCGCCGGTGGTGGAGGCGGTGGGGCTCCTGGGGCTGGTGCTGGGGCTGGTGCTGGGGGCGATCGACTGGCCCTTCGCCATCCTCTTCTTCCTGGTGGCGTACGGGCTGGGGGCGACGCTCACCATGATGACGCTGGTGCTGGAGGAGGTCTCGTTCCACCGCTACGAGGGGTTCCGCGACCGGGTGCTCCTGGTGGTCTGGGCGTTGCTGGAGAACCTCGGCTACCGCCAGATGACGGTGTGGTGGCGGCTCCAGGGGATCTGGAAGTACCTCCGTGGGAGCCGCGCCTGGGGCCACATGGAGCGGCGCGGCTTCGGCGGGGCCAGCGCGGCGGGGGCGCCGGGGTCGGGGACGGACGGATCGGGTGGATCGACGGGGGCGCCGACGGCGGTGAAGTAGGGGGTTCGGGGGGCGCGGTCGGGGGATTCGGGGCGCTTCGACGGAGGACGTCGCATGCCGCGGGGTCCGCGCGCCCCCC
>DATACF010000040.1:0-2760 GCA_036259235.1 Longimicrobium sp.
CTCGCGGATGTGCGCCTCGCGCGCCTCCACGGCACCCAGGATGTTGGGCCAGGCGAACTTGCGCAGCACCAGGAGGACGATCACGAAGATCAGGATCGTCCAGATCATCAGCCCCGTGTTCACGTCCAGGGGCGACTGCTCCTGGGCGGCGAGGGGCGTGGCCTGGAGGAGGGCGAGGCCCACGGCGAGGGCCCACGGCTTGAGAGTCATGGCGTCAGCAGGCTTGTCAGCTGTCTCTATGGAAAGGCGGGAGGGGAGGCGGGGCCTCCCCTCCGCGCCGCGAAAAACCTTACCGGCTCAGCCGCCCAGCACCCGGCCGATGGCGCCGGTGATCCCGTTGCCGATCAGGAGGCAGACGATCAGCGCGAAGAAGGTGGCGCCCTCGATGAGCGCCGCCAGGATGATCCCGGCCGTCTGGATGTTGCCGGCGATCTCCGGCTGGCGCGACATCCCCTCGGTGGCCCCGCGGCCGATCATGCCGATCCCCAGCCCCGCGCCGATGATGGCGAGGCCGGCGCCGAGGCCGGCGCCCAGGAGGCCGTTGGTCAGGAACGAGAGGCTCTCAGCAGCACCCTGCATGGTGGTGTCTCCGTCAGAAAGTATGTCCGTCGATTCGGGCCTCCGCTCGGGCGGTCCTCCCGGACCGCGGCGCGTTGGTGGCGAGCGATCCGCCCCGCGCCTCCCCGGGGCGCCCAGCTCCCGGGTACTGTACGACGGGGGCGAGCACTCCCCGCCGGCGGCGATGTCGAGGGCCTCGCCGCGGGCCCGGACTTCCTTCAGTCCTGAGTCCTGAGTGCGAAGTCCTGAATGGTTTCTCTCAGGACTCAGGACTTGGGACTCAGGACTTCTCTTCCATCTCAGTGCGCGTGCCGGATCAGCCCGATGAACACGCTGCTCAGCACCACGAACACGTACGCCTGGAGGAACGCCACGAAGATCTCCAGGAAGGTCAGCGCCAGCGCCATCAGCCACGGCCCCGCCATGATGACGCCGCCGAAGAGGAGCGCCACCGAGAAGAGCGAGAGGAGGACGATGTGGCCGGCCATCATGTTGGCCATGAGGCGGACGGCCAGCGCGAACGGCTTGGCCAGCTTCCCCAGGATCTCCACCGGCGTCATGATCAGCGCCATGATCGGCACCAGCCACTTCGGGAGGCCGTGGGGGATGTAGACGATGGTCTGCAGGTAGCCCTTGGGCCCCAGCGCGACCATCCCCGACACCTCGACGACCACGAAGGTGATGAGGGCGAGCGCCGCCGTGACCGCGATGTTCCCCGTCGCCGTGGCGCCGAAGGGGACGAGCCCCAGGAGATTGGCGACCAGGATGAAGAAGAAGAGCGTGATCAGGTACCCGGCGTACTTCTCGCCCCCGTGGCCGATGTTCGGCATCACCACCTGCTCGCGGATGTAGAGCGCCGCCGCCTCGATGGCGTTGTGGCGCTTCCCGCCCGGCGAGCGCCCCGCCTGGCGGCGCTTCGCGGCCAGCCCGGCGGGGATGAAGAGGAGGAGGAGGACGGCGGCCGTGATCCAGAGGAAGACGACGTGGCGCGTGGGCGTCATGTCGACCGGCCCCACCATCCAGCTCCCCTTGGCCGGGAGGTGGATCTCGCCGAAGGGCTTGAACTCGAGGGTGTTCCCGTCCTGCACGTGGTGCATCGGGTCGAACTCCCCCTCGTGGCCGCCCTCGCCGTGCCCGCCCGCCGCCGCGCCGTGCGCCTCGTCGGCGTGGGAGCCCGCGGCGCCCTCGCCGCCGTGCTGCTGCTCGGCGTGGAGGACGGAGCCGGGCTGCGGGGTCGCGGCCGGGGGAAGCTGCGTGGCCGGGGCGCCGTGGCCGGCCTCGGCCGCCGGGGCTTCGGCGTGGCCCTGGGCCGCCGCGGGGGCGGCGGCGAGCAGAAGCGCGAGGAGCGCGAAGTTGAGCTTCATCCTTGCGTCGGGTTCGACGTGCGAGTCTTGAGGAACACCGGCTCGACCACGGTGGTCAGCCAGAAGACGCCGACCAGCGAGAAGAGCGTGGCGGCGAGCGGGAGCCCCGCGCGCGGCACCACCAGGAGCGCGGCGACCCCGAAGGCGGCCATCCGCGCCACGAGCCCCATCCCGTAGCCGTGCCAGGCGCGCCCCGGGTAGAGCCAGACCGCGAAGATCCAGAACGCCGCCACCTGCACCGCGAAGCCGATCGCCGCGCCCCAGAGGACGCCGTCGCGGTAGGCCTCGCCCCCCATCCGCACCCCGGCCGCCGCGACGAGCGCGGCCGCGACGACGGCGAAGGCGGTGTAGCGGATTCCCTGCGTGGTCACTTCTTCGTCTCCTTCTCCCGCTCGCGCGGCTCGATCACCAGGCGGCGGTACATCGACCAGAACCCCGCCGAGCCGCCCACGAAGACCCCCACGATCAGGAGCCACGGCGCGGTCCCCAGCTTCCCGTCGAGCCACATCCCCACGAAGAGGAAGAGGAGGATGGAGCCCGCGAACTGGAGCCCGACCCCCATCATGTCGCCCGGCTGGAGGCCGCCCTTGGGCGGCCCGCTCCGGCGCGGATCTGCTGGCATTCTCGCCTCTTCGCGGGTCCAGGGGGGGTTCGGCGCGCCCAATATAGGAGCTTGTGAAATTTTTCGCAAGCACGTCTCCGCCCCGTCGCGGAAGCTCGCTTGACGCCCCGGAACGGGGGCCTCTATCTTGCGTTCCCCGCGGCCCGGAAGTGCGCGGCCCGTTTGCCGTTCCACGCCGCCCCCGGCCCCTGTCCACGCCGCCTCCGGGGCGGGCGC
>DATACF010000041.1:0-14684 GCA_036259235.1 Longimicrobium sp.
CCCGCCGTCCTCCGGAAGAGCGCGCGCCTCCTCGGTCCATTCATCGAGACCGCCCTCTGCCGCGCCGGGTGGGCGCGCGAGGGCGTCGACGCCGTGGTGACGCACCAGGCCAGCCGCAACGGCGTGGAGCTGCTGACCGCGCGCCTCGGCTTCCGCCGCGAGCAGGTGGTCCTCAACCTCCCCGAGCGCGGCAACTGCATCGCCGCGTCCGTCCCCCTCGCCCTCGCCGAGGCCGTCCACGCCGGCCGCATCGCCCGCGGCGACCGCGTCCTCCTCCTCGGCACCGGCGCCGGGCTCACCTTGGGCGCGGTGGCGCTGACGTACTGACGCGGAGATTCCCGATGCGCGACGAACGGTGGATCCCGATCCGCTTCCGCGGCTTCCACGACATCCCCCGCGCGTTCACGACCGAGCGCGGCGGAGAGACGCTGCTCTTGGACTGCCCCTTCGACGACGCGCTGGACGACTACCCCGAGCACTACACGGTCGTCCGCCTCGGCCCGTCGGCCACCGCCACGCTCGACGAATCCTCTTGGCGCGACCTCGCGAGCCGGGGAACGCCGATCGGACGCATCCCGACGCGGCTCGTGACGTTCGACCCGACGCGGCGCGCGGCGGTGGACGCATCGGTGCTCGATCGCCTTTGATTGCCCGTCTGGTCACGAAGCGAGAAAGCTCGCGAGAGGATGCATCCTCCCGCGAGCTTTCTCGTTGTGCTTTCTCACCGTCGGCCGCGCGAAGCCTCGCGAGCGGAGCCTCAGTCCCGCAGCGGCGGCAGTTCCTCACCGTCGGGGACGAAGCGCAGCGCCACGCCGTTGTTGCAGTAGCGCTTCCTGGTGGGCGCCGGGCCGTCGTTGAAGACGTGGCCCTGGTGGCCGCCGCAGCGGGCGCAGTGGTACTCGGTGCGCGGCCAGATCATCTTGAAGTCGCGCCTGGTCTCGAGGTGGCCGGGAATGAAGTCGAAGAAGCTGGGCCACCCGGTGCCGCTCTCGTACTTGGCGTCCGAGCGGAAGAGCGGGAGGTTGCACGCCGCGCAGACGAAGGTCCCCTCCCGCTTCTCCGCGTTCAGCGGGCTCGTCCCCGCGCGCTCCGTCCCCTCCTCGAAGAGGACGTGATACGCCTCGGGCGAGACGACGCCCCGCCACTCCTTCTCCGGCTTCTCCACCTTCTCGAAGTCCCGGACCACCGCATCCGACATCGTTCCTCCCCTTGTCCCATGCGCCGCTCGCGAGGCCTCGTCCACCGCCCGGTGCACGCCGCGAGCATTCGTGCCCGCCCAACGAATACCCGCCAGCCGAAATCGGTTCCGGCGGACATCGGAACCACCGTTCCGGTCGCAAGGAATGTAGACGAATTGGGAAAACGACAGGGTGTCGCGCGAAGCCACGGAGGCACGGAGACGGTCCCCCCGTGTCTCCGTGCCTCCGTGTGACGACCGTCGTTCCAGCCGATCAGGAATCGAGCGTCAATCCCCCTCCACCCCCTCGGGCTTCAACCGGACGCGGAAGGCGTTGCGGTCGCGGGCGGCGAGGGTGCTCGGGCGGCGGGGCGCGCCCTCGCCCGGACCGGCGGCGGCGACGGCCGCGTCCACCCGCTCGGCCAGCCGCGCCAGCGACGTGGCCTCGAACATCACCCGCAGCGGGAGGTCGGCGCTCAGCTCGCGGCGGATGCGCGTCATCACCCGCGTGGCCAGCAGCGAGTGGCCGCCCAGCTCGAAGAAGTTGTCGTCGGCGCCCACGCGCTCCACGTCCATCTCCAGCACGTCGGCCCAGACGGCGGCCAGCGACCGCTCCGTCGGCGTGCGCGGGGCCACGTAGGCGCGCTCGGCGAGCGCCGCCGTGGGCTCGGGGAGCGCGCGCCGGTCGAGCTTCCCGTTGGGCGTCAGCGGGAGCGCGTGGAGGAAGACGAACGCGCCGGGGACCATGTACTCCGGGAGCCCCCGCCGCAGCGTCTCGCGGAGCGCGTCGGGCTCCGCGTCGCCCACCACGTACGCCACCAGCCGCTGGCCGCCCTGCCCGTCGGCGCGGACCAGCGCCGCGCACTCGCGGACCCCCTCGTGCGCCCGCAGCGCCGCCTCGATCTCGCCCAGCTCGATGCGGAAGCCCCGGAGCTTCACCTGCTCGTCCAGGCGCCCCAGGTACTCCAGCCGCCCGTCGGCCCGCCACCGCGCCCGGTCGCCCGTGCGGTAGAGGCGCGCGCCCGGCGCGGCGCCGAACGGGTCGGGGACGAAGCGCTCGGCCGTGAGCCCCGGCCGCTGGTGGTAGCCGCGCGTCACCCCCGCGCCCCCGATGAACAGCTCGCCGGGGACGCCCGCCGGCACCGGCCGGAGCCCGGCGTCGAGGACGTAGACGCGCGTGTTGGCGATCGGACGGCCGATGGGGATCGTCCCCGCCGCCCGGTCGACGAGGTGCGTGGACGACCAGACGGTGGTCTCCGTGGGCCCGTACATGTTCACCAGGCCCTCCGGGAGGACGCGCAGGAGCTGCGCGGCCAGGTCGGCCGGCATCGCCTCGCCGCCCAGGAGGAGGCGCTCCACCCCGGCCAGCGCCTCCACCCCGCTCTCGGCGATCACCATCGCCGCCAGCGAGGGGGTGCACTGGAGGTGGGTGACGCCGTGGCGGCGGATCTGCTTCGCCAGGCCGCCGTCCTCGCGCACCTGCTCGAGGTCGGGGTAGACGACCACGCGGAAGCCGCGGGCCAGCGTCCACAGCAGCTCCAGGACGTGGATGTCGAAGGAGATCCGCGTCACCGCCAGCCACGTCCCCGGGAGCGATCCGCCGACGCGCCCGTCCATCCCCGCGAAGAAGCTCGCGGCGTTCCCGTGCGTCACCTGCACGCCCTTGGGCCGTCCCGTCGACCCCGAGGTGTAGATGACGTACGCGACGTTGTCCGGATCGGCCCCGACTTCGGGCGCCGCGTCCGGCTCGGCCGCGATGGCCGCCGCGTCCGCGTCCACCGCCACGATCCGCACCCCGTCCGTCGGCAACAGGCCGCGGAGCGACGCCTGGGTCACGAGCACGGTGGCGCCGGAGTCCTCGCGCATGTACGCCAGGCGGTCCACCGGGTAACTGGGGTCGAGCGGGAGGTACGCCGCGCCGGACTTCAGCACGGCGAGCATCGCCACCACCATCTCGGCCGAGCGCTCCAGGCAGATCCCCACCCGCTGCTCCGGCCCGGCGCCGAGGCGGACCAGGTGGTTCGCCAGCCGGTTGGCCCGCGCGTCCAGCTCGCGGTAGGTGAGCGCCGTCTCGTCGAACACCACGGCGACGGCGTCCGGCGTCCGCGCCGCCTGGGCCTCGATCAGCCCGTGGATCCGCCGCTCGGGGTCGTACTCCGTCTCCGTGCGGTTCCACTCGCCGACGACGATGGCGCGCTCGACCTCCTCCATCATCTCCAGCCGCGAGATCGGGAGCCCCGCGTCGTCCGCCACCTGCTCCAGGACGCGCTCCAGGTGCACCAGCATCCGCCGGATGGTGGCGCGCTCGAAGAGGTCGGGGCTGTAGACGATCCCGCCCTCCAGCCCGCGCGCGGTGGGCGTGAGCGTGAGCGACAGGTCGAACTTGGCGCTCGCCAGCTCCGCCGCGATCGCGGCGGGATCGAGCCCCGGCAGGCCCGCGGCGGAGTTCTCCGCGTCCTGCAGGGTGAACATCACCTGGAAGATCGGCGAGTGGCTGAGGCTCCGCTCCGGCTGGAGCTCGGCCACCAGCTTCTCGAACGGCACCTCCTGGTGCTCGTACGCCCCCAGCGTGGCCGCGCGCACCCGCCGCACCACCTCGCGGAAGGCGGGGTCGCCGCCGAGCCCGGTCCGCAGCGCCAGCGTGTTGACGAAGAAGCCGATCAGCCCCTCCACCTCGCGCCGCGTCCGCCCGGCGATCGGGGAGCCGACGACGACGTCCTCGGCGCCGCTGTACTTCGACAGGAGGACCTGGAAGGCGCCCAGGAGCACCATGTACAGCGTGGCGCCCTCGCTCCGCCCCAGCGCCTGGAGCCGGTCGAGGAGGGCGAGGGGAAGCTCCACCCGCTCGGTCTCGCCGCGGTACGTCTGCACCGCCGGGCGGGGATGGTCCGTCGGCAGCTCCAGGAGCGCGGGGGCGCCGGCCAGCTGCGCCTTCCACCACGCCACCTGCCGGTCCAGCGCCTCGCCCCGCAGGTGCTCGCGCTGCCAGACGGCGTAGTCGGCGTACTGCACCGGGAGTTCGGCCAGCGGCGACTCGCGGCCGTCGCGGTACGCCTCGTACAGCGCCGACAGCTCGCCGTGGAAGACGCCCAGGCTCCACCCGTCGCTCACCGAGTGGTGCATGGAGACGAGGAGGACGTGGTCGTCCGCGGCCACCCGCAGGAGGGTGGCGCGGAAGAGCGGGCCCGCCACGAGGTCGAAGGGCCGCTCGGCGTCCTCCGCCGCCCGGCGCCGCACCGCCGCCTCGCGCTCGGTCTCCTCCAGCGGCGACAGGTCGTGCACCGGGAGGGTGAAGCCGGCGAACGGCGCGATCACCTGCACCGGCGCGTCGTCCACCTCGGCGAACGTCGTCCGCAGCGCCTCGTGGCGGCGGACGATCTCGCCCAGTGCCCGCTCCAGCGCGGCCACGTCCAGCGCGCCGCGGAAGCGCATGGGCGCGGGGATGTTGTAGACGCTCCCGCCCGGCTCCAGCCGGTCGAGCACCCACAGCCGCTCCTGCGCGAACGAGAGCGGAAGGGGCCGGTCGCGGCCCACCGGGACCACCGGCGGCGCCACCGGGGCGCCCTCGTGGCGGGCCTCCTCCACCCGCGCGGCGAGCGCCGCGACGGTGGGCCCCTCGAACAGCGCGCGGAGCGGAAGCTCCACGTCCATCACCTCGCGGACGCGGGAGACCACGCGCGTCGCCAGGAGCGAGTGGCCGCCCAGGTCGAAGAAGCTCTCCTCCACCCCGACTCTTTCGAGCCGCAGCACTTCCGCCCAGACGCCCGCCAGCGCCTCCTCCGCCGCCGTGCGCGGCGCCACGTACCGCTCCGCCGCGGAGCCGAACTCCGGCGCGGGAAGCGCCTTGCGGTCCAGCTTGCCGTTCGGCGAGAGCGGGAGCGCGGGGAGGAAGACGAAGGCCGACGGCACCATGTACTCCGGCAGGCTCCGCCGCAGGTCGGCGCGTATCGCGTCCGCCTCCGCCTCGCCCACCACGTACGCCACCAGCCGCTTCTCCCCCGCCGCGTCCGCGCGGGCGACGACGACGCAGTCCGTCACGCCCTCATGCCGCCGGATGGCCGCCTCGATCTCGCCCAGCTCGATGCGGAGGCCGCGGATCTTCACCTGCTCGTCCAGGCGCCCCAGGTACTCCAGCGCGCCATCCGTCCGCCACCGCACCTTGTCGCCCGTGCGGTAGAGACGCGCGCCGGGCTCGGCCGCGAACGCATCGGGGACGAAGCGCTCCGCAGTCAGCCCTGGCCGGTCGAGATACCCGCGCGCCACCTGCACGCCGCCGATGTACAGCTCGCCGGGGACGCCAACGGGAACCGGCCGCAGCGCAGCGTCGAGCACGTAGAGCTGCGTGTTCCAGACAGGCCGGCCGATGGGCACGACGCCGGTCGTGTCACCGCGCTCGCACGCCCAGTACGAAACGTCGACCGCCGCTTCGGTCGGGCCGTACAGGTTGTGCAGCCCGACCGTGGCCGGGAACCGCTCATGGAAGCGGGCGACCAGCGCCGGGGGAAGCGCCTCACCGGAGCAGATCACGCGCTGGAGCGAGCCGCACCGCGCCGCGTCCGCCTCCTCCACGAACTGCTGGAGCATGGAGGGGACGAAGTGGAGCGTGGTGACGCCTTCCTTCTCGATGATCTCCGCCAGGTACGCCGGATCGCGGTGGCCCTCCGGACGCGCCATCACCAGCCGCGCGCCCTGCTGAAGCGGCCAGAAGAACTCCCAGACCGAGACGTCGAAGGAGAACGGCGTCTTCTGCAGGATGACGTCCGCCGCGCCGATCCCGTATTCCGCCTGCATCCACCACAGGCGGTTGACGATGCCGCGGTGCTGGTTCATCGCCCCCTTCGGCCGTCCGGTCGACCCCGACGTGTAGATGACATAGGCCAGGTTCGACGGGGAGACGCCGCCCTCCGGATTCTCCGCCGACTCGACCGCGAGATCACCCCCGATGGAATCAACCGCGAGCACCGTGGCGTCCGACGCGGGGATGATCGCCCGCAGCCGCTCCTGGATGAGGAGCACGGGCACGCCGGAGTCCTCCACCATGTACGCCAGCCGCTCGGCCGGATAACCGGGGTCCATCGGGACGTACGCCCCGCCGGCCTTGAGCACGCCGAGGATGGAGACGACCATCTCCACGCTCCGCTCCAGGCAGAGCCCCACGCGCACCTCGGGGCCGACACCGAGGCGGACGAGCCGGTGCGCGAGACGGTTCGCCCGCGCGTTCAGCTCGCGATACGTGACCGCGTCGTCCTCGAAGACGACGGCGACCGCGTCCGGTGTCCGCTCAGCCTGATCCTCGATCAGCTGGTGGATGCAGCGGTCCGCCGGGAAGCCGGCCTCCGTGCGGTTCCACGCGTGGAGAACGACGTCGCGCTCCTCCGCCGACGGGAGCTCGACCTCCGACAACCGCGCGTCCGGACGAGAGGAGACCTGCTCCAGCACCCGCTCCAGGTGCCCCAGCATCCGCCGGATGGTCGCCCGGTCGAAGAGGTCGGTGCTGTACTCCAGCGCCCCGTGCAGCACGCCGTCGTCGGTCGCGACGGTGAGCGCAAGGTCGAACTTCGAGACTTCCGCCTCCGCGGCGATCCCCTCCATCCGCACGCCCGGCAGATCGGCGACCGAGCGGTCGGCGTTCTGGAGGGTGAACATCACCTGGAAGAGGGGCGAGTGGCTCAGGGAACGCTCCGGCTGGAGCTCGGCCACCAGCTTCTCGAACGGCACCTCCTGGTGCTCGTACGCCCCCAGCGTCACGTCGCGCACCCGCGCCACCAGCGCGCGGAAGGCCGGGTCGCCCGAGACGTCGGTCCGCAGCACCAGCGTGTTGGCGAAGAAGCCGATCAGCCCCTCCACCTCCGGCCGCGTCCGCCCCGCGATCGGCGAGCCGACCACCACGTCCTCGCTCCCGCTGTACTTCGACAGCAGGAGCTGGAAGGCGCCGAGGAGGACCATGTAGAGCGTGGCCCCCTCGCCCCGCGCCAGCGCCTCGAGCCGGTCGAGGAGCGCGCCCGGAAGCTCGAAGTGCTCGCGCGCGCCGCGGTACGTCTGCACCGCCGGGCGCGGCCGGTCCGTCGGCAGCTCCAGCAGCGCCGGGGCGCCCGCCAGCCGGCCCTTCCAGTACGCGATCTGCCGCTCCAGCGCCTCGCCCCGCAGCTGCTCGCGCTGCCACGCGGCGAAGTCGGCGTACTGCACCGGCAGCTCCGCCAGCGGCGACGCACCGCCCGCGACGTACGCCGCGTAGAGCGACGACAGCTCGCGGAGGAGGACGCCCGTGCTCCACCCGTCGCTGACGATGTGGTGGATGCAGACCAGCAGCACGTGCTCGTCCGCCCCCAGCCGCAGGAGCGACGCGCGGAAGAGCGGGCCCGCCGTGAGGTCGAACGGCCGCGCCGCGTCCTCCGCCGCCCGCCGCCGCACCTCCGCCTCGCGCTCCCCGTCGTCCAGCGACGACAGGTCGACGACCGGCAGCGTGAAGCCGGCGAAGGGCGTCACGATCTGCTCCGCCGTCCCGCCCGCCTCGGTGAAGACCGTGCGCAGCGACTCGTGGCGGCGGACGATCTCGCCCAGGCTCCGCTCGAGAGACGCGGCGTCGAGCGCGCCGGAGAGCCGGAGGGCGGCCGGGAGGTTGTAGAAGGCGCTCCCGCCCTCCAGCCGGTCGAGGAACCAGAGCCGCTCCTGCGCGAACGAGAGCGGGAGCGGGCCCTCGCGCGGCACGCGCGCCACCGGCGGGAGCGCGCTCGCCCCCTCGCGCCGGAGCGCGTCCACGCGGGACGCCAGCTCGGCCACCGTGGGCCCCTCGAAGAGCGCCCGCAGCGGGAGCGCCACCCCGAGCGCGGACTGCACCCGCGCCAGGAGCCGCGTCGCCAGCAGCGAGTGCCCGCCGAGCGCGAAGAAGTCGTCCTCGACGCCGACGGTGTCCGTCCGCAGCACCTCGGCCCAGGCCTGGGCGATCAGCGCCTCGGTCGGCGTCCGCGGCGCGGTCGGTACGTTGTCCGAATCCACCGCCTCCGGCTCCGGGAGCGCGCGGCGGTCCAGCTTGCCGTTGGCCGTCATCGGCAGCCGGTCGAGGCGGACGTACGCCGCGGGGACCATGTACTCGGGGAGGAGCGCCTTGAGGTGCGCCCGCAGCACGGCCGCGCCGGGGTCTTTCCCGCCCTCCTCGGCCGGGACCCACCACGCCACCAGCCGCCGGTCGCCGCCCGAAATCTCCCGCGCCAGCACGGCCGCTTCCTTGACGGCCGGGTGCGCGGCGAGGGCGCTCTCGATCTCCCCCAGCTCCACGCGGAAGCCGCGGACCTTCACCTGCTGGTCGGCGCGGCCCAGCGGCTCCACCTCGCCGTCCGGGCGGTAGCGGCCCAGGTCGCCCGTGCGGTAGAGCCGGTCGCCCGGCGCCTCGGTCCACGGGTTGGCGACGAAGCGCGACGCCGACAGCGCCGGGTCGCCCAGGTAGCCGGCCGCCAGGTGCGGCGACCGGAGCCAGATCTCGCCCACCTCGCCGACGCCCGCCAGCGCCCCGGCGGCGTTGCGCACCAGGAGCTGCACGCCCGCGATCCCCCGGCCCAGCGGGACCACTTCCTTCGGCTCGGCCGCCGGGTCGGCGACCACGTGGTACGAGACCGCGCGCTGCGTCTCGGTCGACCCGTAGTAGTTGACGACGGTCAGCCCCGGCGCCAGGTCGACCAGCCGCTGCACGTCGGCGCGGCGGAGGACGTCGCCCACGAAGAAGGCGCGCCGGAGCGAGCCGACCCGCTCCCCGGCCGCGGCGTCGGCCAGGAGCTGGCCCATCGCCGGGGTCAGGTGCGCCACCGTCACCCCCGCCTCGCGCATCCACCGCGCGAGGTAGCCGGGCGTGCCGATCTCGTCCGCTTCCGGCGCGACGATCGAAGCGCCGAGCTGGAGCGGGGTGAAGACGTCGCGGTGCAGCGGGTCGTGCGCCAGGCCGGAGAGGAGACTGAACCGGTCCGACGGAGCCAGCCCGAACTCCGCCGCCGTCCACGGGGTGAAGTGCGTGAGCGCCGAGTGGCGCCCCATCACCGCCTTGGGCGTCCCCGTCGTCCCCGAGGTGAACGAGAGGTACGCCAGCGTGTCGGGACCGATTGTGACACGCGGCGCCTCGCCCACCCCGCCGAGGCCGTCCACGTCCGCCGCCGCCCCCTCGCCGCGCGGGCGGAGGACGACGCGCGTGCGGATCGTCGCGTCGAGGAGGGCCGTCACCTCGCGCGGGAGGTCGCCCGCGGCGGAGAGGTGGAGGTGCGCGGCGGGGCGCGCGATGCGGACGTACTCGGCCAGGCGCGCCGCCGGGTACGACGGGTCGAGGACAAGGAAGGCCGCGCCGCTCCGCAGCGTCGCCACCAGCGCGCGGACCAGCGCCGCGCTCCGGTGGCCGGTGATGGCCACCACGTCGCCCGGCCCCACGGCCTGGTCGGCCAGGCGGCGGGCGACGCGCGCCGACGCCGCGTCGAGCTCGGCGTACGTCCACCGCTCGCGCGGGTCCTCCACCGCCAGCGCGTCCGGCGCCTCCGCCACGCGGGCGGCGAACACCTCGTGCACCGCGCCGCGCCAGGTGGCGTCGAGCGGCGCCGTGGGATCGGGGAGGACGCTCCGCGCCCCTTCCGTCGCCAGCGCCAGCGCGCCGACGCGGGTCTCCGGCGCCTCCGCCGCCTGCCGGAGGACGCCCTCCAGCTGCGCCAGCATCTCGCGGATCCGCGGCGCGTCGAAGAGGTCGGCGGCGTAGACGAGGTTGACCTCGATGGCGCCGTCGCGCTCGCCGACGTAGAACGTCATGTCGAACTTGCTGGAGACTTCGCTGTCGAGCTGGATCTCCTCGACTTCCAGCCCGCCGGCGCGGAGGGCGCCGCCGTCGAAGTTGAGGAGGTTGAGCATGACCTGGAAGACCGGCGCGTGCGCCAGGCTCCGCTCGGGGCGCAGCTCCTCGAGGAGCCGCTCGAACGGGAGGTCCTGGTGCGCGTACGCGGAGAGCGTCGTCTCGCGCACCCGGCCCAGGAGCTCGCGGAAGGTGGGGTCGCCCGAGAGGTCGGCGCGCAGCGCCAGCGAGTTCAGGAAGAGCCCCACCATCCGGTCGGTCTCCGCCCGCGTCCGCCCGGCGATGGGGGTGCCCACCACCACGTCGTCCTGCCCGGCCAGGCGGCCCAGGACGACCTCGAGCGCGGCCAGGAGGACCATGAAGAGCGTGGCCCCCTCGCGCCGCGCCAGCGCCCGCGCCGCGTCCGCCAGCGCGGGCGGCACGACGAGGCGCTCGACCGCGCCGCGATGCGATTCCACCGGCGGCCGCGGGCGGTCCGTCGGGAGCTCCAGGAGCGCCGGGGCGCCCGCCAGCGCGCGCCGCCAGAACTCCACCTGGCGCTCCAGCGCGTCGCCCGAGAGGCGGGCGCGCTGCCACGCGGCGTAGTCGGCGTACTGGAGCGCCGGCTCCGGGAGCGGCGACGGCTCGCCGGCCGCGAAGGCGCCGTAGAGCGCCGACAGCTCGTCCAGCAGGACGCCGACCGACCACCCGTCGCCCACGACGTGGTGGAGGTTCATCAGCAGGAGGTGCGCGTCGTCCGCGAGCCGCACCAGCCCGGCGCGGAAGAGCGGCCCGCGCGCCAGGTCGAAGCGGTGCGCGGCGGCCTCCGCCGCCAGGCGCCGGGCCCTGGCCTCGCGCGCGTCCTCCGACAGGTGACGGAGGTCGGCGACGGGGAGGTCGACCTCGGCCGGCGGCGGGGTGATCCGCTGGACGGGGACGCCGTCCACGGCGGCGACGACGGTGCGCAGCGGCTCGTGGCGGCGCACCAGCTCGGCCAGCGCGCGGCGGAGGGCGCCTTCGTCGAGCGCGCCCGTCAGCCGGTAGGTGAAGGGGATGGCGTAGACCGGGCTCCCGGGGTCGAGCGCGTCGACGAACCAGAGCCGCTCCTGCGCGAACGACACCGGGAGGTCGCCCCCGCGCGCGGCGGGGACGATGGCGCCGCCGTCTGCCCCGGCGCCGGCCCCGCGGAGCCGGTCGACCTCGGCGGCGAGCGCGGAGAGGACGGGCCGCTCGAAGAGGGCGCGGAGCGGAAGCTCCACCCCCAGCGCCTCGCGGATGCGCGAGACGACGCGCGTGGCCAGGAGCGAGTGGCCGCCCAGGTCGAAGAAGCTCGCCTCGGCCCCCACCCGCTCCACCTTCAGGACGTCGGCCCAGAGCCCCGCCAGCACCTCCTCCGTCGGGGTGCGCGGCGCCACGTGCTCCGCCGACGACGCGTACTCCGGCGCGGGGAGCGCGCGGCGGTCCAGCTTCCCGTTCGCCGTCAGCGGGAGCGCGTCGAGGAAGACGAACGCGGCCGGCACCATGTAGTCCGGCAGCGTCCCGCGCAGGTGCGCCTTCAGCGCCTCCGCGTCGCGCGGGCCGGCGACGTACGCCGCCAGCCGCTTCTCGCCCCCGTCCTCGCGGGCGATCACGGCGCAGTCCGCGACATCCGGGTGGCGGCGGAGGACGGCCTCGATCTCGCCCAGCTCGATGCGGAAGCCGCGGACCTTCACCTGCTCGTCCAGGCGGCCCAGGTACTCCACCGTCCCGTCGGCCAGCCAGCGCACCTTGTCGCCCGAGCGGTAGAGGCGCGCGCCGGGGTCGGCGCCGAACGGGTCGGGGACGAAGCGCTCGGCCGTCAGCCCCGGCCGCCCCAGGTAGCCGCGCGCCACCTGCGCGCCGCCGATGCACAGCTCGCCCGGGACGCCCACCGGGAGCGCGTTCATCCCGCTGTCGACGACGTAGATGCGCGTGTTCTCGATCGGCCCGCCGATGACCGGCGCGCGGTCGCCCTCGGATTCCACCGCGCCCGACGTCGCGACGACGGTGCACTCCGTGGGTCCGTAGTTGTTGCTGAGCGCGAACGGCAGGTCCGCCGCGGGGCGCGCCCGCAGCCGGTCGCCGCCGGTCAGCATCCACCGCAGCGCCGTCTCCGCCGGCCACACCAGCCCCAGCATCGGCTCGGCGACGGGCGTCGGCACGAAGGAGATCGTGATCCGGCGCTCCGCCAGCCAGTCGCGGAGCGCGGGCGGATCGGAGCGGACCTCCTCCGGCGCGACCTCGACCGAGGCGCCGCGCGTGAGGTAAGGCCACACTTCCCATACGGACGCGTCGAAGCCGGGGCTGGCCAGCTGCGTCGCCCGGTCCGCCCCGGTGACGCCGAAGGCGCGGGCGTGCCAGGCGCAGAGGGAGCCGAGCGCGGCGTGATCGACCGCGACCCCCTTCGGCGTCCCCGTGCTCCCCGAGGTGTAGACGACGTACGCGACGTTCCTCGCCGTCACGCCGACGACGGGGTTCGCGTCGCTCTCCGACGCGAACGCGTCCGCGTCCAGGCGGACGACGCGCACGCCGTCGCGCAGGGGCGGCGTCGGCAGATGCGAATGCGTCAGCAGCACGGCCGCGTCCGCGTCGCGCATCATCCCCTCCAGCCGCCCGGCCGGGTACGCCGGGTCCATCGCCACGTACGCGCCCCCCGCCTTCATCACCGCCAGCGCGGCGACGAAGAGGTCGGCGCCGCGCTCCAGGCAGACGCCCGCGCGCACCTCCGGCCCCACGCCGAGGCCGATCAGGTGATGGGCGAGACGATTCGCCCGCGCGTTCAGCTCCGCGTAGGTGAGCGTCGTCTCCCCGTGGACGACGGCGACCGCGTCCGGCTTGTCGTTAGCCTGCGCTTCGACGAGGTGATGGATGCAGGCGTCCGCCGGATACGCGACCGCCGTCCGGTTCCACTGGTCGACGACGAGCGCGCGCTCCTCGTCCGCCAGGAGGCCGAGCTCGGAGAGGCGCTTCTCGGGATCGGACGAGACCTGGTCGAGCACCCGCGCCAGGTGGCCCATCATCCGCCGGACGGTGGCGCGCTCGAAGAGGTCGGTGCTGTACTCCACCTCGCCCACCAGCCCCTCGGGGCGCGGGGCGAGCGCCAGCGTCAGGTCGAACTTGGAGGTCTCCACCCCGATCTCGACCGGCTCCGCGCGCAGCCCGGCGAAGCCGTCGTCGCCGCGCTCCATGTCGTCGAGGATGAAGGCGACCTGGAAGAGGGGCGAGTGGCTCAAGGAGCGCTCCGGCGCCACCTCCGCCACCAGCTTCTCGAACGGCACCTCCTGGTGCTCGTACGCCCCCAGCGTGGCCGCCCGCACCCGCCGCAGCGCGTCGCGGAAGGACGGGTCGCCGCCCAGGTCGGCGCGGAGGACGAGGGTGTTGACGAAGAAGCCGATCAGCCCCTCCACCTCCCCCCGCGTCCGCCCGGCGATGGGCGAGCCGACGACGACGTCCTCGCTCCCCGCGTACCGGCCGAGGAGCACCTGGAAGGCGGCGAGGACGACCATGTACAGCGTCGCGCCCTCGCTCCGCGCCAGCGCCTGGAGCCGCTCCAGGAGCTCGGCCGGGAGCGCCACCGGCTCGTGCGCGCCGCGGAAGCGCTGCACCGCCGGGCGCGGGTGGTCGGTCGGCAGCTCCAGGAGCGACGGCGCGCCCGCCAGCCGCGCCTTCCAGTACGCCGTCTGCCGCTCCAGCGCCTCGCCCCGCAGCTGCTCGCGCTGCCACACGGCATAGTCCGCGTACTGCACCGGGAGCTCGGGAAGGGGCGACTCGTCACCGGCGACGAACGCCGCGTAGAGCGCCGCCAGCTCGCGGAAGAGGACGCCGAGGCTCCACCCGTCGCTGACGATGTGGTGCATCGCCACGACGAGGACGTGCTCTTCCCCGCCCAGCCGCAGGAGGCGCGCGTCGAAGAGCGGCCCCGCCGACAGGTCGAACGCCCGCGCCGCCTCCTCGCTGATCCGCCCCCGCACCGCCGCCTCGCGCGCCGCGTCGTCCAGCTCCGACAGGTCTTCGACCGGAAGGACGAACCCGTCGAAGGGCGCGATCACCTGCACCGCCGCGCCGTCCGCCGCGCGGAACGTCGTCCGCAGCGCCTCGTGGCGGCGTACCACCTCGCCGAGCGCCCGCTCCAGCGCCGCGGCGTCGAGCGCGCCGGTGAGGCGGAGCGCCGCGGGGAGGTTGTAGGAGGCGCTCTCCGCCTCCATCTGCCCCAGGAACCAGAGCCGCTCCTGCGCGAACGAGAGCGGGAGCGCGCCCTCGCGCCCGACGGGGACGACGGGCGGGAGCTGCGGGAGCGCCGCGCGCCGCGCCTCCTCCACCCGCTCGGCCAGCGCGGCCACCGTCGGCGCCTCGAAGAGCGCGCGGAGCGGCAGCTCCACCCCGAACACCTCGCGGACGCGCGACACCACGCGCGTCGCCAGGAGCGAGTGGCCGCCGAGGGCGAAGAAGCTCTCCTCCACCCCCAGCCGGTCGAGCCGCAGCACCTCGGCCCAGAGCCCCGCCAGCACCTCCTCGGTCGCCGTCCGCGGCGCCACGTACGCCTCGGCCGAGCCGAACTCCGGCGCGGGGAGCGCCTTCCGGTCCAGCTTCCCGTTCGGCGTCAGCGGGAGCGCGTCGAGGAAGACGAACGCCGCCGGGACCATGTAGTCCGGGAGCGCCTTCCGCAGGTGCGCCCGCAGCGCCTCCGCGTCC
>DATACF010000042.1:0-11469 GCA_036259235.1 Longimicrobium sp.
CCCGCAGCCTCGCCACCTGCTCCGCCACCGCCTCGGGCGCGGTCCCCCCGGTCCCCGCGCGCGCCGTGAGGGCGGCGGAGGCCGAGAAGAGGTCGGGAAGGTGGACGCCGTCGAAGAGGGGCGACACCTGGACGAACCAGCGCGGCTCCAGCGCGTCGATCCCGCACCCCAGCTCCTCGGCGGCGCGGACCAGGCGGCCCACCGCGCCGTGGGCCTCGCGGAAGGGCATCCCGCGCTTCACCAGGAAGTCGGCCAGGTCGGTGGCCAGCATCGCCGCGTCCACGGCCGCCGCGCAGCGGGCCGCGTCGACCTCCATCGTCCGCACCGCGCCGGCGATGGCCGGGAGGAGGAGCTCCAGCGTCTCCACGGCGTCGAAGAGGATCTCCTTGTCTTCCTGGAGGTCCTTGTTGTAGCCGCTGGGGAGCCCCTTCAGCACCGTGAGGATGCTGGTGAGCCCGCCGATCAGCCGCCCCGCCTTCCCGCGCGCCAGCTCCATCGCGTCGGGGTTGCGCTTCTGCGGCATCAGCGACGAGCCCGTCGAGAAGCGGTCCGACATCCGCACGAAGCCGAACTCCTGCGACGAGAAGAGGACCAGGTCCTCGCCCAGCCGCGAGAGGTGCACCCCCACCATCGCCGCCACGAAGCCCAGCTCCGCCACCCAGTCGCGGTCGGCGACGGCGTCGATGGAGTTGGCGCTCACCGCGTGGAAGCCCAGCGTCTCCTTCAGCAGCACCCGGTCGACCGGGAACGGGCACCCGGCGATGGCGCCCGAGCCCAGCGGGAGGACCGACACCCGCGCCTTCGCCTCGGCCAGCCGCTCCCGGTCGCGCGCCAGCGGCCACGCGTGCGACAGGAGCCAGTGCGCCGCCGACACCGGCTGCGCGCGCTGGAGGTGGGTGTAGGCGGGCATCACCGTCTCGCGGTGGCGCTCCGCCTGCTCCAGGAGGGCGCGCTGCACGTCCCGCAGCGCCGCGTCGAGGCGGGCGACCGCCCCCAGCGCCCAGAGGCGCGCGTCGGTGGCCACCTGGTCGTTGCGGCTCCGCCCGGTGTGGAGCTTCCCGGCCACCTCGCCGGCCTCCTCGTACAACAGGCGCTCCACCAGCGAGTGGACGTCCTCGTCGGGCGCCGCCCGCCAGTCGTCCTCCGTCCACCCCTCCAGCCGGGCGGCCACGCGGTCGAGCCCGCCCTGGAGCGCCAGCCACTCGGCGTGCGTCAGCACCCCGGCCGCGGCGATGGCGCTGGCCCACGCCTGGCTCCCGGCCACGTCCTCGCGCCAGAGGCGGCGGTCGGTGCCGAGCGAGCGGTTCAGCCGGTCCATCTCCACCGCCGGCTCGGCGGCGAAGCGCCCGCCCCAGAGGCGCGCGGGGATCGTCTCGGCGCCGAGATCGATCGCGAGGTCGGTCATGGTCGAGTGTCCGGTTGAAAGTCCTTAGCCCTAGTGCGTGAGTGCGTTGGTGCGTGAGTGCGCTGAAAACCAAACGCACTTCCGCACTCACGCACTCACGCACTTCGCCGTTCAGTCCGCCGCCACGTCCAGCGTCAGCGCCGGCGAGATCTCCGGCGCGCCCTCGGCCTCCTGCGCCTTGAGCGCCGCCACCCGCATGGGGAGGGCGAAGAGGCGGATGTAGCCGGCCGCGTCGGCCTGGTCGTAGACGTCGTCCTCGCCGAAGGTGACGAAGCGCTCGTCGTAGAGCGAGAAGGGCGAGGTCCGCCCGGCCACCGTCGACGCGCCGCGGTAGAGCTTGAGGCGCACGTCGCCGGTCACCCGCTGCTGGGTGACGTCGACCAGCGCGTCCATCGCCTCGCGCTCGGTCGTCCACCACCGCCCCTCGTAGACCAGGTCGGCGTAGCGGGGCGCGATGGCGTCCTTGAGCGCCAGCGTGCGGCGGTCGAGGACGAGCTGCTCCAGCTCGCTGTGCGCCTGGTAGAGGAGGGTGCCGCCGGGGGTCTCGTAGATCCCGCGGCTCTTCATCCCCACCATCCGGTCTTCCACCAGGTCCACGCGCCCCACCCCGTGGAGCCCGCCGACCTCGTTGAGCCGCTGGAGGAGCGCCACCGGCGAGAGCGCCTCGCCGTCGACGGCCACCGGGGTCCCCTGCTCGAAGGTGATCGTCACGTACTCCGGCCGCGCCGGCGCGTCCCACGGCGCCTTCGTCAGGAGGAAGAGGTCCTCGGTCGGCTCGTACGCCGGGTCCTCCAGCGGCCCGCCCTCGTGCGAGACGTGCCAGAGGTTGGCGTCGCGCGAGTAGATCTTCTCCTTGGTGGCCGCCACGGGGACGCGGTGCGCCGCCGCGTAGTCGAGCGCGTCCTCGCGGGAGCGGATGCTCCACTCGCGCCAGGGGGCGATCACCTTCATCTCCGGCGCCAGCGAGGCGTAGGTGAGCTCGAAGCGCACCTGGTCGTTCCCCTTCCCCGTGCACCCGTGGGCGAGGGTCGTCGCCCCCACCGCCCGCGCCACCTCCACCTGCCGGCGGGCGATGATCGGCCGCGCCATGCTGGTCCCCAGGAGGTACTTCCGCCCGTAGACCGCCCCCGCGCGCACCGTCGGCCACACGAACTCGGTGAGGAAGGTCTCGCGGAGGTCCTCGACGTAGCACGCCTTCGCGCCGCTGGCGAGCGCCTTGGCCTCCAGCCCCCCCAGCTCCTCCCCCTGCCCCACGTCCGCCGCCACGCACACCACCTCGGCCCCGTAGTTCTCCTTCAGCCACGGCACGATGATGGAGGTGTCGAGCCCCCCGGAGTACGCCAGGACGATCGTCTCGTTCTTCACAGTTCTTTCCTCCGTCGGGTTCTTCGCGTTCTACAGGCTTTCAAAAGTGCGTGAGTGCGTGAGTGCGTCAGTGCGCTACTTCGATCGCGTTCCGACGATGCCCTTCCGCACTCACGCACTTACAGGACTTCCTTCACCACCGCGATCTCGTCGCAGGCGTGGAGCTTGGGGCACGCCTGGCAGTCGCTCCACACCTTCAGCGGGAACATCTCCTTGGGCACCGTGCGGTAGCCCTGCTTGTGGAAGAAGACGTCCTGCAGCGTGAGCGCGAACACCGTCCCGATCCCGATCCGGGCCGCCTCGCGCTCGATGGCGTCCACCAGCTTGCGGCCGATCCCCAGCCCGTGCGCCTCCTCGGAGACGGCGAGCGAGCCCAGCTCGGCGAGCTGCGGGGTGTAGACGCGCAGCGCGGCGCACCCCAGGATCGTCCCGTCCTCGCGCTCGGCGACGACGAACTCGCGGAAGTTGCGGCTCAGCTGCTGGAGCGTCTTGGGGAGCATCAGCTGCTTGTCCGCGAAGCCGTTGATGAGCGGCTCGGCCTGGTGCATGTCGGCGACGCGCGCGGGGCGCACCGTCACCGCGGGCGCGGCCGCCACGGCCGCCGCCGGGGAGGCCCCGGACCAGGAGAGCGCGCCGCCGTCCCCGCCTCCGGAGAGGGAAACCGCCGGTTCCACCAGCATCTCAGAGCACCTCGTCCAGGATGTCGATTCCCCGCGCCAGCTCATCGTCGCTCGCCACCAGCGGCGGGACGAGGCGCACCACGTTCGGCCCGGCCGAGCACAGGAGCAGCCCGGCCTCCATCGCCCGCTGGGTCACCTCCGCGGCGGGCCCGTCCAGCTCGATCCCCCAGATCATCCCCGTCCCCCGCACGCCCACGATCCGCGACTTGCGGAGCGAGAGGGCGGCGAGCGCGTCGGCCAGCACCACGCCCTTGCGCGCCACCTCGGCCAGGAAGGCCGGCTCGCCGACGGTCTTCACCGTCGCCAGCGCGGCGCTCGCCACCAGCGGGCCGCCGCCGAAGGTCGTGGCGTGGTCGCCGGGGCGGAGGGCCGAGGCGACGCGGTCGGTCATCAGCACGGCGCCCATGGGGAGCCCGCCGGCCAGCGGCTTGGCCACCGTCATCAGGTCCGGGGTCACCCCCGCCTGCTCGTGCGCCCAGAGCGTCCCCGTGCGGCCCAGCCCCACCTGCACCTCGTCGAAGATCAACAGCGCCCCGGCCTCGTCGCAGAGGTAGCGCAGCGCCTTGAGGAAGGCGGGGGGCACGGGGAGGACGCCCCCCTCGGCCTGGATCGGCTCGACGATCACCGCCGCCGTGCGGTCGGGGCGGATCAGCGCGTCGATCCCCTTCGTGTCGCCGACGTCGCAGAAGCGCACCCCCGGCATCAGCGGGCGGAAGGGCTCCTGGTACGCCGGGCGGTCGGTCGCGGCGAGCGCGCCCATGGTCCGCCCGTGGAAGCCGCCGTGGAAGGCGACGATCTCGGTCTTGTGCTCGCCGCCGTGCTCGCGCGCCCAGCGGCGGGCGAACTTGAAGGCGCCCTCGTTGGCCTCCGCGCCCGAGTTGCAGAAGAAGACGCGGTCGGCGAAGGAGTGGGCGGCCAGCCACTCGGCCAGCTCGGCCGCGGGGCGGGTGTGGAAGAGGTTCGACGTGTGGACGAGCCCCGTCTCCAGCGCGGCGCGGATGGCGTCGCCCACGGCGGGGTCGCCGTAGCCGAGCGCGTTGACCGCGATCCCGCTGGTGAAGTCGAGGTAGGCGCGCCCCTCGTCGGAGATCAGCCAGCACCCCTTCCCCCCGACGAACACGGGCCCGGAGCGCCGGTAGATCTCCAGGAGCGCGCCCGTCCCTTCCAGCGTGGCCGTCGTCATCCTTCCGTCCCTCCCGAGAAAGTCGCCGTCACCGGGGCGGAGACGCGCGTCCCCGCGCCGTCGTCCGCCAGCATCTCCAGCCCGCCGATCCGCACCCGCCCGGCCGCCGCCGCCGCCCGCGCCGCCGCCCGGAGCTTGGGCGCCATCCCGCCGGACGCCGTCCCGTCGCCGATCATCCCCTCCACCTCGTCCGCGCCGACCTCGCCGACGACGCTGCCGTCGGCCAGGACGCCGGGGACGTTGGAGACGAAGAGGAGCTCGCCCGCCTCCAGCGCCGCCGCCACCGCCGCCGCGGCGTCGTCCGCGTTCACGTTCAGCGGCTTCCCGTCCGGGCCCCGCGACACCGGGGAGAGGACGGGGACGATCCCCCGCGCCATCCAGTCGAGGAGGAGCCCCGCGCGGACCTCCGCCACCTCGCCCGTGCGCCCCAGGGCGCCGCCGTGCGAAGGGGTGGCGCGCAGGAGGCCGCCGTCCTCCCCCGAGACCCCCACCGCGTCGGCGCCCGCCGAGAGGAGGGCCGAGACGAGGCGCTTGTTCACCAGGCCGGAGAGGACCATGGAGACGGCGCGCATCGCCTCGGGGGTCGTCACCCGCAGCCCGTCGCGCCACTCCGGCTCGGCGCCCAGGGCGCGCTGGAGGGCCGAGACCTCCTTGCCGCCGCCGTGGACGACCACCGTCGCCCCCTCGCGGGCGGCGATCGCCGCGGCGAGGCGCGTCACCCAGGCGTCGTCGTCCACCTCGTTCCCGCCGACCTTGACCACCGTCAGCGACGCCGTCATCGCAGCCCCTCCGTCTCGCGCAGGCCGAACATCAGGTTCAGGTTCTGGACGGCCTGCCCCGCCGCGCCCTTCAGCAGGTTGTCGATGGCCGCTACCACCGTCAGCATCGGCGCCGAGACGCCCGCCACCTTCGTCACGCCGATCGAGACGAGGTTCGTCCCCACCACGTCCGCGAGCGTGGGGCTCCGGTCGGTCATCACCTCGACGAAGGGCTCCTCCGCGTAGTCCGCGGTCCAGAGCGAAAGCGGGTCGTCGAGCGCCTCCGTCAGCGGGACGTAGATCGTCTCCAGGATCCCGCGCTTCACCGGGAGGAGGTGGGGGGTGAAGACCAGCTCCGGCGCCGCGCCCCCGCCCAGCTTCGCCGCCTGGTCGCGCATCTCGGCCAGGTGGCGGTGCGTGTTGCCGACGGCGTAGGCGCGGAAGTCCTCCGCCAGCTCGGCGAAGAGGAGGTCGCGCTTCGGGCTCCGCCCCGCCCCCGTCACCCCCGACGCCGCGTCGACGATCGCCGGCCCCGCGATCAGCCCCCGGCGGACCAGCGGCGCCAGCGCCAGGAGGGCCGCCGTGGGATAGCACCCCGGGTTGGCGACGACGTCCGCGCCCCGGATCCGCTCCCGGTGCAGCTCGGGGAGCCCGTAGACCGCCCCGCGCGCCCACTCCGGCGTCGCGTCCCCCACCACCCGCAGGTCGGCGGAGAGGTCGACCACCTTCGCCCCCGCCTGCCGCGCCGCCTCGGCCCACTTCGCCGACTCGCCGTGCGGGAGGCAGCTGAGGACCACGTCGCACCCGCCCAGCTCCGCCTCCGCCAGCCGCGACAGCGCCACCCCGGGCGCGCCCCGGACGAGGCGCGAAAGAGAAGCCCCAGCCTCCGATTCGGACGTAGCCAGGGCGATTTCGACTTTTTGATGTCCGGCCAGGAGGCGCACCGCCTCCCGTCCCGCGTATCCCGTCGCGCCGAGCACCCCGGCGCGTACGGCAGAATACCTGTTCATTGCGATGAATGTATATACATTTCTATGAATAGTCAAGCATTCGGATGAATAACCCTCCATCTGCGCGGATAACCCTTCTCCCCGCGCCGCGGAGAAACAGCAGATTCGGCGGATCGGAATGGATACGATCGGGATGCGGCGGAGGTCGGACGAACCACGGGGATGCCGCCCAAGCAGTCCGCGCAGGCGGACTTCGCGCCGTTCCAGCCCCGGTTTCAACCGGTTCGGGGGAAGATGAGGATCGGGACCGGCGACGATGGAGACGAGACCCGCGATCGAAGCCGAGGACGTTTCGCATCGAAGACGAGGATCGCCCGCCCCTTCGCCCCGGAGCCCGCCTTGCATATCATCCCCTCCGATCCGCGCGGTGGACGGAGCCGGACGACGACGGAGAAGCCGAGGAGACGCGATGAACGGCGGGACGGAGGCCCAGCGGGACGCGACGAGGGTGGCGGGCGAGGCGTGGAGCTACCGCGGCCGGTGGGCGCTGGTGACCGGCGCCTCCGCGGGAATCGGCGAGGCGTTCGCGCGCGAGCTGGCGCGCCGGGGGATGCACGTGGCGCTCGCCGCGCGGCGCGAGGACCGCCTCCGCGCGCTGGCCGACGAGATCGGCCGCGCCCACCGCGTCCGCACCCTCGTCCTCCCCGCCGACCTGGCCGAGCCCGGCGCGGCCGGGGCGCTGTGGAAGGAGGCCGCCGCCGGGCGCGACCTCCACCTCCTGGTGAACAACGCCGGATTCGGGCTGAAGGGCCGCTTCGACGAGGCCCCCCTCGACCGGCTGGGCGAGATGGTGCGCGTCAACTGCACGGCCCTCCTCGAGCTCAGCCACCTGGCGCTCCGCCACATGCGCCCGCGCGGCTCCGGCGGCCTCGTCAACGTCGCCTCCGTCGCCGGCTACCAGCCGATCCCGATGATGGCCACCTACGCCGCCACCAAGGCCTTCGTCCTCACCCTGTCGGAGGCGCTGGCGGAAGAAGCGCGCGGCTCGGGCGTGCGCGTCGTCACCCTCAACCCCGGCCCCGTCGCCACCGAGTTCCAGGGCGTCGCCGGCACACAGGTGAACGAGAAGACGCTGGGGGTCCGCACGTCGGAGGAGGTGGTCGGCGACGCGCTGCGCGGCCTGGAGCGCGGCGGCGGCACCGTCACCCCCGGCCTCCTCAACCGCCTCTCCACCTACGTCGTCCGCGTCTCCCCCCGCGGCCTCGTCACCCGCTCCGCCAAGGCGGTGATGACGAAGCTGCGGTAGACCGACACGCCGTCCGGCCCGATCTCTTGCGCGCAGCGCGCCTCTTCGTCTTTTTGATGGGCAAAGAGGACACGATATCGAGGACTTGGCCCATGGACAGACGATCCCCTGTCGACGTGCTGCGGACCGGCGGACTGGCCGAGGTGCTCGCGGTGATCGACGCGCAGAGGAGCGGCGCATTCCTCTGATCCGATCGACCGGCCGCCACACCGCGGCCGGTTGCGCGCGCCCGCGCACTTGCGCGTCCGGGGCACCGCCGCTATCCTTCCCCCGCGCTCCATGGGCGCCGCGGCGAGTTCTGGCGATTGCTCCGCGTTATAAATGTGCTAAACCGCTCGGGGGTCCCGGGCGAACACGTCCGGGACCCCTTTGACATTCCAGGATCCAGCCCGCCGCATGCGGCGGGTGGGGCGGGCGCTTTGAGAGCGACAGCTTGGCGGGCCCGCCCCCGCGAGTGGACCGAGCCGCCTAAAGCGTCGTCGGGCCCGCCGTCCTGACCGACGGCGGGCCCTTTTCGTTTCCTGACGGCAACCGGCAACCAGAAGCCGGATCACCCTCTCACCACGAGACGGAGCACCATGAGCAGCGTCCTCGAGCCCACCCGCGCACCGGCCACGGTGACGTACACCTTCACCTCCGAGTCGGTGTCGGAGGGGCACCCCGACAAGGTCTGCGACACCATCGCCGACACCATCCTCGACGCGCACCTGTCGCAGGACCCGCACGCGCGCGTCGCCTGCGAGGTGCTGGTCAAGGAGAACCGCGTGGTGCTGGCCGGCGAGATCACCTCGAGCGCCACGGTCGACTACGAGGCGCTGGTCCGCGAGGCGGTGCGCGAGATCGGCTACGTCACCGACGACCAGGTCTTCCGCACCGAGAACCTGGAGATCCTCTCCTTCCTCTCGCAGCAGGCCGGCGAGATCGCCCAGGGCGTCGACGCCGACCGCTCCCTCTCGGGCGAGCAGGGCGCCGGCGACCAGGGGATCATGTTCGGCTACGCCACCGACGAGACCCCGGAGTTGATGCCGCTCCCGATCCAGCTGGCGCACCGCCTGGCCGAGCGCCTCGCCGAGCACCGCCGCGCCGGCACCGTGAGCTGGCTCCGCCCCGACGCCAAGACCCAGGTCTCGGTGCGTTACGAGGACGGCGTCCCCGTGGCCGTCACCGACGTCCTGGTCTCCACGCAGCACTCCGCCGACGTGGACCGCGAGACGATCCGCCAGTTCGTGGCGCGCACCCTCGTCCCCGAGGTGCTGGAGGGGTGGTACCACGACGACATCAACGTGATGGTCAACCCCACCGGGAGCTTCGTCCAGGGCGGCCCCTCGGCCGACGCGGGCGTCACCGGGCGCAAGATCATCGTCGACACCTACGGCGGGATGGGGCGCCACGGCGGCGGCGCCTTCAGCGGCAAGGACCCCAGCAAGGTCGACCGGAGCGGCGCCTACTTCTGCCGCTACGTGGCGCGCCAGGTGGTCAAGGCCGGGCTGGCGAAGCGCGCCGAGGTGCAGGTGGCGTACGCCATCGGCGTGGCGCAGCCCGTGTCGGTGAAGGTCGACACCTTCGGCACCGGCGACCCGCACGCGGCGGCCGAGTTCGTGAAGGGCTTCGACTTCCGCCCGGGCGCCATCGTCCGCGAGCTCGAGCTCCTGCGGCCCATCTACCGCCGCACCACCAACTACGGGCACTTCGGCAAGGCCGACCTCCCCTGGGAGCGCTGAGCCGCGCCCCGCGCCGGGGTTGACGGACCCGCCCCGGCGCGGTTATGCCTTGAAAGAGAGGCGGGGAGGATCGTCCCCCCGCCCGCGAACGACCGACCGAGAACGCATCGCCCGACCGATGAGCACCGCCCGCGTCCACACCCTGTGCTGCCGCTGCATGTGTCGGCCGCCTCTCCGCTGGAGAGACGGACGGGCGCGGCCGCGCACAGGTGCGGACGCGACACGGCGAGCGAACCGACAGGCGTAGCGGCAGCGCCCCGGTCCCCGAGCCTTCCCGGCCCTCTCCAGCGAGAGGGCCGGGATTTTTTTGTACCCCCGTGACGGGAGATTCACCGATGAGCGACACGATCCTGATCCCCGAGCAGCAGCGCAAGCTGGGCCTCGGCACCCGCGCCGTCCGCGCCGCGCAGGAGACCGCCGACCCGGCGACGAACGCCCGCGCCGTGCCGATCTACGCCACCACCAGCTACGTCTTCGACGGCCCCGACCACGCGGCCGACCTCTTCGGGCTGCGCGAGTTCGGGAACATCTACACGCGGCTGATGAACCCCACCTCCGACGTCTTCGAGCGCCGGATCGCCGAGCTGGAGGGCGGGGTGGCGGCGGTGGCCACCGCCAGCGGCCAGGCGGCGCAGACGCTGGCGCTCCTCAACCTGGCCCAGGCGGGCGACTCCATCGTCGCCTCCTCGGCCCTCTACGGCGGCACCTTCACGCTGCTGAAGTACACGCTCGGCCGCCTGGGCATCACCACCCGCTTCGTCGACTCGCACGACCCGGCCGACTTCGCGGCGGCCATCGACGAGACGACCAAGGCGGTGTACGTGGAGACGATCGGGAACCCCAAGCTCGACGTCCCCGACTTCCGCGGGCTGGCCGACGTGGCGCACGCGGCGGGGGTCCCGCTGGTGGTCGACTCCACCTTCGGCACGCCGTTCCTGGTGCGCCCCATCGAGCACGGCGCCGACATCGTCCTCCACTCGGCCACCAAGTGGATCGGCGGTCACGGCACCGCCATCGGCGGCGTGGTGATCGACGGCGGCACCTTCGACTGGGCGGCGTCGCCGCGGTTCCGGGCGCAGTACGTCGACCCCGAGCCGGCGTACCACGGGCTCTCCTTCGCCACCGCGTTCGGCAACCTGGCCTTCGCCATCCGCCTCCGCGTCCTGCTGCTCCGCGACATCGGCGCGGCGGTCTCGCCCTTCAACTCCTTCCTCTTCCTCCAGGGGCTGGAGACGCTCCACCTCCGCATCCAGCGCCACAGCGAGAACGCGCTGGCCGTCGCCCGCTTCCTCGAAGGGCACCCGGCGGTGACGTGGGTCCGCTACCCCGGGCTGGAGTCCCATCCGTCCCATGCGAACGCCGCGAAGTACCTCTCCGGCGGCTTCGGCGGCGTCCTCACCTTCGGCGTCCTGGGCGGGGCCGAGGCGGCGCGGCGGATCATCGAGGAGACGGAGCTCTTCTCGCTCGTCGCCAACGTGGGCGACGCCAAGAGCCTCATCATCCACCCCTGGAGCACCACCCACGAGCAGCTGGCCGACGAGGAGCGCCGCGCCGCCGGCGTCACCCCGGACCTCGTCCGCCTCTCGGTGGGGATCGAGGACGCGGACGACCTGGTGGCCGACCTCGACCAGGCGCTGCGGAAGGCGGTGGGCCTGTGAGCACACCGGTGCTGGTGATCAAGCTCGGCGGCACCTCGCTCGCCTCCCCCGCCCGGGTGCGCCTCGCCGCCCGGCGGATCGCCGCCCACCTCCACCGCGGGCGCCGCGTGGTCGCCGTGGTGAGCGCGGCGGGAGGGGCGACGGACCGGATCGTCCGCCTCCTCGCCCGCGTCACCCCCACCGGGCGGCCGGACGGGCGCGAGGCCGACCGCGCGCTGGCCACGGGCGAGGACCTCTCCGCCGCGCTCCTGGCCGCGGCGCTGGCCGGGCTCGGCGTCGACGCGCGATCCTTGCGCGGCGGGGAGGCGGGGGTCCACGTGGAAGGCTCCTTCTGCGGCGGGCGGATCGCGCGCGTCGACCCGGTGCCGCTCCTCGCGCTGCTGGACGACGGCGCCGTCCCCGTGGTGAGCGGCTTCCAGGGCGCGCGCGGCGACGGCGAGACG
>DATACF010000043.1:0-6670 GCA_036259235.1 Longimicrobium sp.
CCTCGACGCCGCGGCCGAGCGGCTGCGGGCGCACCTCGACGCGCATCCCGAGCAGCCGCTGGCGGACGTGGCGTGGACGCTCCAGGAGGGGCGCCGCCCCTTCGCCCACCGGCGCGCCGTGACGGCGCGGTCGCACGCGGAGGCCGCGGGGGCGCTGGGCGACCCGGCCCGGGGCGCCGCCGGCCGGGCGGGGAGCGAGGCGCCGTCCGTCGTCTTCCTCTTCCCCGGCCAGGGCGCGCAGCACCCGGGGATGGCGCGCGGCCTCTACGAGCGCGAACCCGTCTTCCGGGCGGAGATCGACCGCTGCGCCGAGCTCCTGCGACCCCACCTGGGGGTGGACCTGCGCGAGGCGGTCTTCGCGGGGGGCGCGGAGGGGGTGAAGGCGCTGGCGCAGCCCGCCCTCTTCGCCGTCGAATACGCGGTCGCGCGGCAGTGGATGCACTGGGGAGTCCGGCCGGAGGCGATGCTCGGCCACGGCGTGGGCGAGTACGTGGCCGCGTGCCTGGCCGGCGTCTTCTCGCTGGAGGACGCGCTGGCGCTGGTGGCGGAGCGGGGGCGGCGGATGCAGTCGATCGGCTCGGGGTCGATGCTCGCCGTCTCCCTTCCGCCCGCGGAGGTGGAGGCGATGCTCGTCCCCGGGGTGTCGATCGCGGCGGTCAACGCGCCGGAGCTCTGCGTCGTCTCCGGCCCGGCGGACGAGGTCGCGCGCGTGCAGGCGGAGCTGGGGGCGCGGGGGGTCGAGGCGAGGCGGGTGGAGACGTCGCACGCCTTCCACTCGCCCCTGATGGACCCCCTCCTCGACGCCTTCGCGGCCCGCGTGGCCAGGGCGGCGCGGAGCGCCCCCACCCTCCGCTGGGTGTCGAACCTGACGGGGACGTGGATCACGCCGGACGAGGCGACGGACCCCGCCTACTGGGCGCGCCACCTGCGCGGGACGGTGCGCTTCGCGGACGGCGTCGCGGCCCTCGCGGCCGAGGGGCGCGAGCGGGTCTTCGTCGAGGCGGGGCCCGGCCGCACGCTGTCGTCGCTGGTGAAGCGGCGGCTCCCGGGCGCGGCGGCGATCCCCTCCCTCCGCCAGCCCGGCGACGCGGCGGACGACGGGGAGGCGCTGCTGGCCGCGCTGGGCCGCGCCTGGGCCGCCGGGGTGGAGCCCGACTGGCGGGCCGTGCACGGCGGCGAGGCGCGGCGCCGCATTCCCCTGCCGACGTACCCGTTCGAGCGGAAGCGCTTCTGGATCGACCCCGCCCCGCTCCACGCGGCCCCGCCGCCGGTCCCGGTCGTCTCGACGGTCGCGGCGGAGGAGGACGCGGAGCCGGCCACGGACCCGCGCGCGGGGTGGACGCCCACCGAGCGCGGCGTCGCGCGGATCTGGGAGGGGCTGTTCGGCGCCGCGCCGGGGCTGCACGACCACTTCTTCGTCCAGGGCGGCGACTCGCTCGCGGCCACGCAGCTCGTCGCCCGCATCCGCGAGGAGCTGGGCGCGGAGATCAACGTGCGCGCCGTCTTCGACGCGCCCACCGTGGCGAAGCTGGCCGCGGCGATCGACGCCCCCGCGGCCGGGGGCGAGGGGCTGGACGCGCTCCTGGCCGGGGTGGAGGGCCTGAGCGACGACGAGATCGAGGCGCTCCTGGCCCGCGCCGACGGGGAGGCCCGCCGTGACTGAGCTGGCCGACCGCCTGGCGAAGCTGACGCCCGCCCAGCGCCGGCTCCTGGAGCTGCGCCGCGCGGAGGCCGCGCCCACGGCAATCCCCGCGCGGGGCGAGGGGCCGGCGCCGCTCTCCTTCCCGCAGCGGCGCCTCTGGTTCCTCGACCGGATGGAGCCGGGGAACGCCTTCTACAACCTCCCCACCGCCGCGCGGCTGCGGGGGGCGCTGGACGTCCCCGCGCTGGAGCGCGCCCTGGGCGAGGTCGTGGCCCGCCACGCCGTGCTGCGCAGCGTCTTCCGCGAGGTGGAGGGCGAGCCGGTGCAGGCGCCGCTCCCGCCCCGCCCCTTCGTCCTCCCCGTCGACGCGCTCCCGGACGCGGACGACGCGGCGCTCCGCGGGGCGCTGGCCGCCGAGGCGCGCCGGCCGTTCGACCTGGCCGCGGGGCCGCCCTTCCGCGCGCGCCTCTTCCGCCTGGGCGCGGACGACCATGCGCTGATCGTCACCCTCCACCACGTGGTGGGCGACGCGTGGTCGTTCGGCGTCCTCTTCCGCGAGCTGGGCGCGCTGTACGGCGCCTTCGCGCGGGGCGGGCCGTCGCCGCTGGCGCCGCTCCCCATCCAGTACGCCGACTACGCCGCCTGGCAGCGCCGCCACGGCACGCCGGAGGCGCTGAAATCCCAGCTCGGCTGGTGGACGGATCGGATGAAGGGCGCGCCGGAGCTCCTGGAGCTCCCCGCCGACCGCCCCCGCCCCGCCGTGCAGCGGTTCCGCGGCGGGCGCCACTGGATGGAGCTCCCCGCGGCGCTGACGGAGCGGCTGCGGGCGCTCGGCGGCGAGCACGGCGCCACGCTCTTCATGGTGCTCCTGGCCGCCTGGCAGGCGCTCCTCGCCCGCCTCACGGGGCAGGAGGACGTCGTCGTCGGCTCGCCCATCGCGGGGCGGGGGCGGGCGGAGACGGAGGGGCTGATCGGCTTCTTCGTCAACACGCTGGCGCTGCGCACCGACCTCTCCGGCGACCCCACCTTCCGCGCGATGGTGGAGCGGGTGCGGCGGACGGCGCTGGACGCCTACGAGCGGCAGGACCTCCCCTTCGAGACGCTGGTGGAGGCGCTGCGCGTCCCCCGCGACCTCAGCCGGCAGCCGCTCTTCCAGGCCATGCTGATGCTCCACCGGCCGCAGGGCGCCATCGCCCTCCCCGGCCTGGAGTGCGAGCCGCTGGAGGCCGACCCCGGCACCTCCATCTTCGACCTGGGGCTCTACGCGTGGGACCGGCCCGAGGGGCTGCGCGCCATGCTGGAGTACAACACGGACCTCTTCGACGCGGCCACGGCGGCGCGCTTCGCGGACCGGCTCCGCACCCTGCTGGAGGGAGTTGTCTCGAACCCCGACGCGCCGCTCTCCCGCCTCCCGGTGATGAGGGCGGACGAGGCGGCGCGGATCGACGGATGGAACGCGACGGAGCGGGCGTATCCCGGCGCGGAGTGCATCCACGAAACCATCGCCCGGCGGGCGGCGGCCACGCCGGACGCCGTCGCGGTCGTCTTCGAAGGCGAGCGCGTCAGCTACGCGGAGCTGGACCGCCGCGCCAACCGGCTGGCGAACCACCTCCGCGGGCTGGGCGTGGGACCCGAAACGCGCGTCGGCGTCTGCGCGGAGCGCTCCGTCGAGCTGGTCGTCGCCCTCCTGGGGACGCTGAAGGCGGGGGGCGCGTACGTGCCGCTGGACCCCGGCTACCCGCGCGACCGGCTGGCGTACATGCTGGCGGATTCGCGCCCGGCCGTCCTCCTCACGCAGGCGCACCTGGCGGACCGCATCCCCCCGCACGGCGCGCGGACGGTCCGGCTGGACGCCGACGGGGCGGCGATCGCGGCGGAGAGCGGCGCGGCGCCGGAGACGGGGGTGGGGCTGGATCACCTGGCCTACGTCATCTACACCTCCGGGAGCACCGGCCGCCCCAAGGGGGCCGAGAACGCGCACCGCGGCATCCGCAACCGGCTGCTCTGGATGCAGGAGGCGTTCGGCCTCGGCGCGGACGACGCCGTGCTGCAGAAGACGCCGTTCTCCTTCGACGTCTCCGTGTGGGAATTCTTCTGGCCGCTGATGACGGGCGCCCGCCTGGTGATCGCGAAGCCGGAAGGGCACCGCGACCCGGCGTACCTGGCGCGGCTCATCGGCCGGGAGGGGGTGACGACGACGCACTTCGTCCCCTCCATGCTCCAGGCGTTCCTGGAGGAGCCGGACCTCTCCGCCTGCGCCCCGCTCCGCCGCGTCGTCTGCTCCGGCGAGGCGCTGCCGGCGGAGCTGGCGGCGCGCTTCTTCAGCCGGATCGGCGCGGAGCTGCACAACCTCTACGGGCCCACCGAGGCGGCGGTGGACGTCACCTGGTGGCCCTGTGGGAAGGACGACGAGCGGCGGACCATCCCCATCGGCCGGCCGATCGCGAACACGCGGATCCACCTGCTGGATGCTCGGCTGAACCCCGTCCCCATCGGCGTGGCGGGGGAGCTGTACATCGGCGGCGCGCAGGTGGGGCGCGGCTACCTGGGGCGCCGGGGGCTGACGGCGGAGCGCTTCGTCCCCGACCCGTTCTCCGCCGAACCGGGCGCGCGGATGTACCGGACGGGCGACCGGGCGCGGTGGCTGGCGGACGGGAGCGTGGAGTACCTGGGCCGCGCCGACCACCAGGTGAAGGTCCGCGGCTTCCGCGTCGAGCCGGGGGAGATCGAGGCCGCCCTCGCCGCGCACCCCGGCGTCCGCGAGGCCGTCGTCGTGGCGCGCGCGGACGCCCCCGGGGAGACGCGGCTGGTGGCGTACGTGACGGCCGCGGGGGACGCGGCGCCGGACGCGGCCGCGCTGCGCGAGCACCTGCGCGCGACCCTGCCGGAGCCCATGGTCCCCTCCGCCTTCGTCGTGATGGAAGCGCTCCCCCTCTCGCCCAACGGGAAGGTGGACCGCGCCGCCCTCCCCGCGCCCGAGGCGAAGCGCGACGCCGCCGCGGCCTTCGTGGCCCCGCGCGACGAGACGGAGCGCGCCATCGCCGGCATCTGGCGCGAGGCGCTGGGGGTGGAGGAGGTGGGGGTCGACGACAACTTCTTCGACCTCGGCGGCCACTCGCTCCTCCTGGTGCGGGTGCACGGGCGCATCCGCGAGGCGCTGGGGGCCGACGTGACGGTGGTGGAGCTCTTCCAGCACCCCACCGTGGGCGCCCTGGCCGCCCGGCTGGCGCGGGGCGCGGCGCAGGCGCCGGCGGCGCGCGACGCGGTGGACGAGCGGGCCCGGCGCCAGAAGGCGGCGCTGGAGCGGCAGAAGCAGCAGGCGATGCAGAGGAGAGGCCATGTCGGGTGAGGATCTCGGGGGCGTGGAGGGGATCGCCGTCGTCGCGATGGCCGGGCGCTTCCCCGGCGCGGCCGGCGTGGACGAGCTCTGGGCGAACCTGCGGGCGGGGGTGGAGTCCATCCGCCGCCTGACGCCGGACGAGCTCCGCGCGGCGGGCGTCGATCCGAAGGTGGCGGAGAGCCCCGACTACGTCCCCGCGCGCGGCGTGGTGGACGGCGTCGAGTGGTTCGACGCCGCCTTCTTCGGCGTCCCCCCGCGCGAGGCGGAGGTCACCGATCCGCAGCACCGCCTCTTCCTGGAGGTGGCCTGGGAGGCGCTGGAGCGCGCGGGGGTCGACCCCGCCCGCGCCCCCGGCCGCGTGGGCGTCTACGCGGGGTGCGGGATGAACACCTACGCGCAGACGCTGAACCCCTACGGCCGCCTCGCGAAGGCCGTCGGCGGGATGGCGGCGCTGGTGGGGAGCGACAAGGACTACCTGGCCACGCGCGTGGCGTACAAGCTGGGGCTCACGGGGCCGGCCATCGTCGTCCAGTCGGCGTGCAGCACCTCGCTCGTCGCCGTGCACCTGGCCGCGCAGGCGCTCCTCTCGTACCAGTGCGACGTGGCGCTGGCGGGCGGCGTGTCGGTCTTCCTCCCGCAGGCCGGCTACCTGTGGCAGCAGGGAAGCATCGCCTCGCGCGACGGGCACTGCCGCGCCTTCGACGCGCGCGCCAGCGGGACGGTGAGCGGCGGCGGCGCGGGGGTGGTGGTGCTGCGGCGGCTGGAGGACGCGCTGGCCGACGGCGACCCGGTCGTCGCCGTCATCCGCGGGAGCGCCCTCAACAACGACGGCGCCGCCAAGGTGGGCTACACGGCCCCCAGCGTGGAGGGCCAGGCCGAGGTGGTCGCCGAGGCGCAGGCGCTGGCCGGCGTCCCCGCCGACACCATCACCTACGTGGAGGCGCACGGCACCGGCACCGAGCTGGGGGACCCCATCGAGGTGGCCGCGCTCACGCAGGCGTTCCGCGCCGGAACCGATCGCACGGGCTTCTGCGCGCTCGGCTCGGTGAAGACCAACCTCGGCCACCTCGACGCCGCCGCCGGGGTCACCGGCCTCATCAAGACCTCGCTGGCGCTGCGCCACGGCGAGGTCCCGCCGTCGCTGCACTTCGAGCGTCCCAACCCACAAATCGACTTCGCGGGGAGCCCGTTCTACGTGAACGACCGGCTGGCGAAGTGGTCGCCCCCGGCCGGGGTGCCGCGGCGCGCCGGCGTGTCGTCGTTCGGCATCGGCGGGACGAACGCGCACGTGGTGATGGAGGAGGCGCCGCCCCGCGCGCCCTCCCCCGTCCCGTCGCGCGCCGCGCAGCTGCTGGTGCTCTCCGCGCGGACCGAAACGGCGCTGGAGGCGATGGCGGAGCGGCTGCGCGGCCACCTGGAGGCACACCCGGAGGCGGCGCTGGCGGACGTGGCGTGGACGCTCCAGCGGGGGCGCCGGGCCTTCGCGCACCGCCTGGCGGTGGTGGCGCACGACCCCGCCGACGCCGCGCGCGCGCTGGCCGGCGACCGCCCGTCGCGCGCCGCGAGCGGACGCGCCGGGACGCGCGCGCCCTCCGTCGTCTTCCTCTTCCCCGGCCAGGGCGCGCAGCGGTCGAGCTCCGCGCGGAAGACGGGCTCGCGCTCGTACAGGCCGCGCGCCATCCCCGCGT
>DATACF010000044.1:0-4618 GCA_036259235.1 Longimicrobium sp.
CCCCGCCGCGCCCCACCGGGAGCTTGTCGACCACCTTGGAGAGGAGCTGCACCAGGCCGTAGGCCAGGAGCGCGATCCCCACCGTCCCCAGCGGGTCCATGTTTCCCCCGCCGGCGCCCCCCACACCCGGCGGCGCGGGGATGGCGTCGGTGGGGAGGGCGATCGAGGGCGCGCCGGGGACGGGGGGGCCCGGCGCGCCCGGGAGCTGGATCAGAGCCACCATCGGTCGGGCGTTCCCCACGTCGCGGGCGCACGGTGGCCCAGCGTGCCGCGCGTGTCGAGGTGGACGAAGCCGCGGTAGAGGCCGATCCCGAACTTCCGGGCCTCGGGGTGGTGCCACAGCCGCACGGCCAGGTCGCGCGGCTCCACCCCGTCGACGTAGAAGTCCACCGCGTTGAAGGCCACGTGCAGCGAGTACGTCTTCCCGCCCACGGCCCAGTTGTACGCCGGGTCGCGGTAGGCGCTGGTCACGTGGACCGGCCGGTCCCCGATCTCCTTGCGGAGCCACTCCAGCACCCGGAGCGTGGGGAGCGCGTTCGCCCACAGGTCGGCCGGGGCCGGCTTGAGGCGGGCGGCGCGTCCGTCGCTCAAGGCGCGCTCGCGGCCCACGTCGCAGAGCTCGTAAGCGCGGAAGTGGCGGACCCCCGCGGCGGTGAGGAACGCCTGGAGCCGGGGGAGGAACTCGGCGCGCGTCATGGCTCGTCGACCTCCGGCTGCGTCTCGGGGCGCCACCCGGGCGGGCGCCGGTAGCCGTCCGAGGCCTCGCCGGAGTCGGAGGCGCCCGCCGCCTCGGCGCGCTTTCCGTCTTCCCAGGCGATCCCCCCCACCGCGATCCCCAGCACCGCGCAGACGGCCGCGGCGTATTCCCAGAAGGCCGGGCGCAGCACCACCGCCATCGCGGTCAGCAGCGTCACGGCCAGGTACTGGGCGAACATCTTCCGTCCGCCCGCGAATCGGTACAGGCACTCCATGGCCCCTCTCAGGGTGGATGTTGCAGAGACGAGGGTCTAGGAGGCGCGGGCGTGCTCGCGGGGTCCGCGGGTGCCGGCGCCGGCTTGCTTTACCGGCCGTGCCCGGTGCGGTATGTTTCGGTAGATGTTCGGCGCGCGCCTCTGGGGAGGGAGGGGAGACGGCGCGCGCGGTCGGGAGTGGCGTGTCGCGTTCGGTGTCGCGCCCGCGGAGGCGTCAGCTCGCGCGGAGGAAGGTGCCGGCCACCAGGTCGTAGATGGCGCCGCAGCCGCGGCGCTGGCACTGGTAGGTGCCGACCCGGGTCTCGGGGGGCTGCTGCCGGAGCGCCTGCACCAGCGCGCCGGTGACGCGCATGGCGGGGCGGGCGCCGCACCGCGGGCAGCTCGCCGCCGGGCGGAGGAGGCGCCCCGTCCCCCCCTCGTCGGCGTCCGGCGGGGTGGCCGGCGGGGCGACGGGGCGCCGGATCACCCGGCGGACGACGGGGCGCGGCGCTTCACCCTCGAGGCCCTGCCCGGAGCTGGCCTGAGTCATTGTGACCTCCCTGTGTGTGGGCCGTGCGTGGCCGGCGCGGTCGTAAGGCGCGCCGGCGGCTGTCCCTTCTCCGGGGGGGATCGGAGAAGTTGAAAGTGTTGACGAAGGGAGGGAGCCGCGTTAACACTTCCAACGAATCTACCCTTCAAGTGTTCACTGTCAAGTACACCTTCGGTGGAGTTTCGGTTCCTGATGACGATCGACGACCGACGGGCGGTGGGGCACCGGATCCGGGCCCTGCGCGAGCGGCGGGGGTGGGACCGGGAGGCGCTGGCGGAGCGCCTGGGGGTCCACGCGGGGTCCATCGCCCGGTGGGAGACCGGGGGCTCGATCCCGCACTCGTACACGCTGGAGCGGATCGCCGCCCTGGCGGGCGGGAGCGCCGAGTGGATCCGCACCGGCCACGGCGAGCCCGGGGGCGCGTCCCCCGAGACGGAGGCCGAGGACCTCTTCGTCTCCCTCGACGCCATGGCCCGCTTCGTGGCGGGGATGGCCCCGCCCGGCGAGGAGCGCCTCCGCAAGCTCGACGCGCTGGAGGGCTTGCGGCGGATGCTGACCGCGCGGGGGGCCCTCCCCGGGTGGTGGTACACCCTCCGCGAGCGGGTCGAGAGTGGCGACCTCTGACGACGAGGCGCTCCGCGTGCTGGCCGCCGCCGCGCGGCTGGTGGCGGCCGCGCGCGAGCGGGTGGCCGCCTACGCGGGCCCCGTGGCCCCGGTCCGCACCGACCAGGTGGCGGCGCTGATGGCGGCGGCCGGGTGCCACGTGGAGGTCTTCCCCTTCCGCTCGGCCACGGTGGCGATGACGCTCCCGAAGACGGCGGGGGTCTACCCCGTCCTCCTGAACCGCGCGGCCGAGCGCACCGACCGCTTCTTCGCCCTACGCCACGAGCTGGCGCACGTCCTGGCGGGAGAGGCCGAGCGGGCGGTCTTCCTCGCCGACGAGGGGTTCATGGCCGCCCCCGAGCGGGTGGCCGACCTCTTCGCGCTGGCCGACCTGGTGCCGGGGTGGTGGATCGCCGACGTCCGCCGCGGGCGCACCCCGTGGGCGAAGGTGCGCGCCGAGATCGCGCTGGCGGTGGCCGAGTACGCCGCCGAGTGGCCCCCCCGGCGCTTCGCCGACCGCGCGGTGCTCCGCCTCCGGCTCTTCCGCGAGGCGGGGATCTGAGGCGGGAGCGGGGCCGCGCACGGGCGCCCGGGACCGCCGCGGCGGTCCGGACGGGACTGCGGCGGAGGGGGATAATGGGTCGCCAAAGGTGTGTGACACTGGTCTGCGCCCGGGTGTTCCCCCGCTCCTGAAAAGCGTGTAAAGTGGCCACCCCCAGCGCCTTCGGGCCCCCGGTCCCCGAAACGCCGGAGGGCCCCCGCGCGTCGTGCGGGGGGGCCCTCCTCGTGTCCGGTCCGGCGATCCGATCGGGCGTCGCGGTCAGCCCGGCGCCGCCTCCACCACCATCACGAAGCCCATGGCCCCGGCGGCGCAGACGGAGATCAGCCCGAACTGCTGCCCCCGGCGGCGGAGCTCGTTGAGGAGCGTGATCGTCAACCGCCCGCCCGTGGCGCCGAACGGGTGGCCGATGGCGATGGAGCCGCCCATCACGTTGATCCGGTCCTCGGGCGGAATGCCGATCGCCTTGTCGCGCCCCATCCGCTCGCGGGCGATCTTGTCGGAGTCGAACCACTGGAGGTTCGAGAGGACCTGCGCCGCGAACGCCTCGTGGATCTCCATGAGGTCGATGTCCTTCATGGTGAGCCCCGCGCGCTCCAGCGCCACCGGCGCCGCGTACACCGGCCCCTGGAGGAGCTGGTCGTCGGGCGCCAGCGCCGCGTAGGCGTAGCTGCGGATGAAGCCCAGCGGCCTGTACCCCAGCGCCGCCGCCTTCTCCTCGCTCATCAGGAGGACCGCGCTCCCGCCGTCGGTCAGCGGCGAGGCGTTCCCCGCCGTCACGGTGCCGTAGCGCTTGTCGAAGACGGGCTTCAGCTGCGACAGCTTCTCCAGCGAGGTGTCGGCGCGGATCCCGTTGTCCTGCTGGAGGACGCGGTCGTACTTCGGCGGGATGTACGCCGGGACGATCTCGGCGGTGAGCCGCCCGTCGGCCGTGGCGGCGGCCGCCAGCTGGTGCGACCGGAGCGCCCAGCGGTCCTGCTCTTCCCGCGAGATCCCGTTCGCCTGCGCCATCTGCTCGGCCGACTCGCCCATGGTGAGCCCCGTGGTCGGCTCGGCGATGGCGGGGGTCACCGGGCCCAGGTGCTTGGGGCGGAGCGTCGAGAACGCCTTGATCCGCTCGGGGATGGAGCGGGCCTTGGAGGCGCGCACCAGCGCGTTGCGCATCTCGGGCGAGAAGAGGATGGGGATGTCGGTGAGCGACTCGGCCCCCCCGGCGACCACCACGTCGGCCATCCCGAGGGCGATCTGCTCGGCGCCCGAGGTGATGGCCTGGTTGCTGGAGGCGCACGCCCGGCCCACGGTGAAGGCCGGCACCCGCGGGGGGATCCCGCTCCCCAGGGTGACCTCGCGGGCGATGTTGGGCTCCTTGACCGACTGGACCACGGTGCCGTAGACGACGTGGTCGATCTGCTCGACGTCCAGCTCGGCGCGCGAGATCAGCTCGCGCACGGCCATCTTCCCCAGCTCCACGGCCGAGACGTCGCGAAAGTCCGTGCCGCTCTTGGCGAAGGGGGTCCGGCACCCCTCGACGATCGCCACCCGGCGCCCGATTCCGTTCATCCGATCCTCTGTTTCGGCTGTGAGTCGCGGCGAAGCGAGGGAAGGTTGCGGTGAGTGCGGCTCAAAGCAAGGGAAGTGCTCGGGGGCGTGTCAGGCGGGTGGGGTTTCGTGCGGGTCTCGTGGGTTGGACTTCGGTCGCGGTTCCTCGGGTTGGGTACTGGGCACTTTGAACTGCGAACGACGGCTTTGGGCATGTCCCTCCGCTGCGCTCCTGGCCGGGCTGCGGGCGCCGTAGGAAACGATACTACCGTTTCCAGAGCCTGTCCCCCAAACTCTGCGATCAGAGGGGGCTGAAGCCGGGACTTGAGCGCTCGGTAGCGCCGACGGAAGAGATTCGGGTGATCCAGGAGCGTAGATTCTGCTGCGGGGACGCGCGTCACCCCGCAAAGACGCCCT
>DATACF010000045.1:0-4413 GCA_036259235.1 Longimicrobium sp.
CAGCGTCGGCGCGCGCAACCGCGAGCAGGCGAAGGAGGGTGCGCCCGGGCTGGCGGCGCGGCTCCGCGAGCTGGTGGAGCGCGGGAAGGACTTCGAGGGCGGGGCGCTGGACGACGAGGAGCGGGCGGGGTACCGGACGACGATCGCGCTGGCGGAGCGGTACGCGGCGGAGGCGGACTCGCTGGAGGTCCTCCCGCCGACGCGGACGGTGGACGACCGGCTGACGCTGCGGCTGGGGCGGCGGGCCGTCGAGGTGCTGCACCTGGGGGGCGGCCACACGCGCGCCGACCTCGTCGTCCACCTCCCGGAGGAGGGGGTGGTGATCGCGGGGGACCTGGTGGTGTGGCCGGTGCCGCTGGTGGGGTCGACGTCGTACCCGGCCGCGTACGCCGCGAGCCTGGAGCGGCTCCTGGCGCTCCGCCCGCGCGTGATCGTCCCCGGCCACGGGCCCGTGATGCGCGACGACGCCCACGTCCGCGCCACGCTGCGCCTCCTCCGGTCGCTCGTCGCCCAGACGCGCGCCGCCGTGGCGCGCGGCGAGACGCTGGAGGAGGCGCGGCGGCGTGTCGACCTGGAGCCCTCTCGGCGCGAGATCGCGGGCGGTTCGGCGCTCCGGAGCTTCGTCTTCCAGAGCTACGTCACCGGCCCCGGCGTCGCCGCGGCGTACCGCGAGGCGAAGGCGGGGCGGTGATCCACTGGCCGGGAGCCCTTTTCCGCATCATCTTGCTCGGGAGACCGCCGTCGTCCCCCTTCACCCGACACGCCACTCCGATGCGCGCCCTGCGAACCGCCCTGCTTGCGACGCTCTTCTGCGTCCCGGCCCTCGCCGCCACCGCCGAAGCCCAGTCGCCGTACCCGTATGAGGTCGTCCTCCCCGCCGGATACCCGGAGAAGCCGCGGGAGCGCTTCCCGCTGATCCTCTTCCTCCACGGCGGCGGCGGGCTGATCCCGCAGGACAACCTGATCCCCGAGTACGCCAGGACCCGCCCCGACTTCCCCTTCCTCGTCGTCACCCCGCGCGCCGACCGGGGGTGGAGCGTGGAGCGGCTGGACGCCGTGCTGAAGGAGGTGGAGGACCGCTACCGCGTCGACCGTCGGCGCGTGTACGTGACGGGGCTCAGCATGGGCGCGTTCGGCGGGTGGAGCCTGGCGGCCGCGTACCCGCGCCGCTTCGCCGCGCTGGCGCTGGTCGCCGGCGGCGGCGACCCGTCGCAGGCGTGCGCCCTCAAGAACGTCCCCGTCTGGCTCTTCCACAACCGCGCCGACCCGGTCGTCCCGGTGGCGCGCTCGGAGGAGCTGGCGGCGGCGCTGAAGACGTGCGGCGCGCCGCAGGTCCGCATCGACGTCTTCGACACGGTGGAGCCCGGCCTCTGGGCGCACAACGCGTGGAAGGCGGCGTACATGGGCCCCGCGCTCTACGAGTGGCTCCTCCAGCACTCGCGCTGAGTAAATTGTCCTGAGTCCTGAGTCCTGAGTCCTGAGTTGTCGGGATCGATATCTCCTGTGCAGTTAAGCACTTAGGACCTCAGGACTTAGCGCTTGGGACTTCCCCTCCTCAGTCCGCCTCACCGCGCCGCCGCCTCCATCTCGGCCACCCGCGCCTCGAAGGCCGCGAAGTCGCGCTCCAGGCGGCGCTGGAGGCGGGCGCGGACGCCGGCCGGCGCGAAGGCGTGCCGGAGCGACGTGCGCGCCATCTCCTTGAGGGCGGGGTAGTCGAGCCCCTGGTCCTGGACGGCGCGGAGGTACTCGCGCGTCATGTCGGAGCGCGCCACCCCCTCGTCGTCGGTCGAGAGCGCGACGGGGACGCCGGCGGCGCGATAGGCGCGCAGCGGGTGGTCGGCGCCGCGGACGCCCAGGATCACGTCGTTGCTGGTGAGGTTGATCTCCACCATCACGCGGTTGCGCGCCATCTCCGCCAGGAGCTCCTGCGCGCTGTCCTCCAGCAGCACGTCCACCCCGTGGCCGATCCGCCGCGCCCCGGCCACGCGCACCGCCTCGCGGACGTGGAAGCGCAGGCCCTCGTCGGGGACCATCCCCTTCCACAGCTCGCCCGCGTGGAGGGTGACCGGCACCTCCGGGTACTGGCCGCGGAGGTACTGGATGATCCGCATGTGCAGCGAGTAGTCGCGCATGGAGACCGCCCCGTCCTCCGGCTGCACCAGGTTGAGCGAGACGACGCGCGGGTCGCGCCGGGCCATCAGGAAGCCGGTGAGGATCTGCGCGAAGACCTGCTGCGGCGGGTTCCCGCGGCTGACCTGGTAGATCCACCGCGCCTCGACCTCGCACCCGGCGTCGGCCCGCGGCGTCCCGCACCCCAGGACGGTGTCGCGGCGCGCCTCCACGCGGTCGATCTGCTCGCCGGCGCGGACGGCGACGCGGCGGAGCCCCCGCGTCAGGAGCTCGTCGTGCATCCGGGCGAAGTCGCCCAGCCACCCCACCGAGTCGCCCAGGGCGCGGGCGGCGCCGCGGTCGGGGGTGTACATGAGCTCCAGGTAGCGGACCCGCCCCCGCGCGGCGCGCTGCTGCACCTCGGCCAGGCCGTCGCCCGTGCGGCGGTCGACCGAGTTGAAGCGGCCGAAGGTGCTGAAGAACTGGTCGTGCCCGCTGACCTTCGCCGGGTCCCAGTGGCGCATGCTGAACGCGTCGACCAGCGAGGCGTAGAGCGCCGACGAGTCCGGGATGGCGGCGGCCGGGCGGAGCGAGTCCGCGCCCGTCCCGCAGCTCCGGGTGACGATGGCGCGCCGCGGGACGTGCACGCAGAGGTCGTCCTCGGCCGCCCAGCGGAGGTAGCTCTCCGCGTAGACGGCGCCGGAGAGGTGGCTGTGCAGGTCGCCGCCCTTGGGCATCTCCGTCAGGAAGATGCCGAGCGCCCGCGGGTCCTGGCGGACGCGCTCCAGGTACCGCGCCGTCGCCGCCTCGCGCGCGGGGGCGCCCTGCGCCAGGAGGAGGGAGGGCGTCGCGGCGGTCCCCGCGAGAAGGAGCGCGAGAATGGGTCGGAGTGACCGGAGGGGCATCGTCGGGGTTCGGGACGGAGACTGGGACGGGCGTCGCGGTGGCGCGGCGGGAGATGGGGCGGCAAGATAGGCCGCGCGGGGCGGCTGCGGAAGCGCCGCGTGACGACTTCGAGATCGCGAGGAGCGGAGGAGCGATGGAAGAGATGACGCCGGCCCGGTTCGAGGACGGACGGCCGATGTTCCTGGCGGGGGTGCGGCGGCGGCACCCCTTCGACGAGACGGGGGAGGGGCTCGCGGCCCAGTGGCGGGAGCTCCTGGCGGCCGAGGCGCTCCCCGGCCGGGTCGGATCGTCGATGTACGGCGTGATGTGCGGCGCCGACGCGAGCGGCTTCGAGTACCTGTGCGGCGTCGAGGTCGAGTCGTTCGCCGGGCTCCCGCCGGACGCGGGGAAGGTGCGTGTCCCTCCCCAGCGCTACGCCGTCTTCGCGCCCGAGGGCCCGCTCCGCGCCACCTGGATGCGGATCCTCGACTGGCTCGCCACCGGCCCGTACGACTCCGCGCACCTCCCGGACTTCGAGCTCTACGGCCCCGGCGCCGATCCGCTCGCGGAGAGCGGCCCCGTCGAGATCTGGGTGGGCGTCGTGCCTCGCGCCTCGTCGTGATCCGGCGAAACCGCATCGCTCATCAAGCCGACGGGGTCGTGATCGTGGGGAGGATCAAGCAGCACACCGACTTCCGCTCGGACGTTGAGAGCGGCCTCATGAAGATGTCAGCCATTGGTCTCGGGAAACACGCCCAGGCCCTCGCCCTTCACGCCCACGGCGTTGAAGGCATAAGGGACTACATGGTCGAGGCGGGCGAGACGGTCTTCGGGTCGGGGAAGGTTCTCTTCGGGGTAGGTATCGTCGAGAACGCCTACGAGGAGACCGCGATCCTGGAGGCCATCCCTCCGGAGCGCGCCGTCGAGCGCGAGAGGGAGCTGCTCAAGGAGTCCGCCAGGCTCATGCCCAGGCTGCCCGTCTCCGACATGGACGTCCTCTTCGTTGACGAGCTTGGCAAGAACTTCAGCGGCACGGGCATGGACACCAACATCATCGGCCGCTTCCGCATCCTCGGCGTCGAGGAGCCCGAGAGCCCTGAAGTCAAGTACCTCATCGTCAGCGACGTCAGCGCGGCGGCCCACGGCAACGCTCTGGGCTTGGGTCTCGCCGACCTGACGACGAGGCGGTTGTTCGAGAAGATCAACTACGAGGCCATGAACGCCAACGTCCTGACCAGCACGTTCCTCGAGCGTGCCAAGATCCCGATGGTCCTGGAGAACGATCGGGAGGCGCTGGAGGCCACCATCCGCTGCAACTGGGGCGTCGATCCGGAGGACACCCGCTTCGTGCGCATCACGAACACGCTGCACATCCGCTACGCTTACCTGTCCGAGAACCTCCTGGACGAGGCCCTCGCG
>DATACF010000046.1:0-4676 GCA_036259235.1 Longimicrobium sp.
CGCCTCGAAGGCGTCGATGGCGCGCACGCAGTAGTTGCGCGCAGGGCTTTCCGCGATGCGCCGGTTGAGCTCCTTCTGGTACCGCACGAAGGCGCGGTACCACTCCACCGTGACCGCCGGCGCCATGGCCATCAGCTACGAGGCCAGCAGCCGGTCCGGACAGCGGGTGTTCTTCAAGCAGTACAAGTCGCCCGCGGTCACGGTGGAGTGGTACCGCGGGTACGTGCGCTACCAGAAGGAGCTCAACCGCCGCATCGCCGAAAGCCCGGCGCGCAACTACTGCGTGCGGGCGCTCGACGCGTTCGAGGCGGTGTGGGGCGGACGCACCTACTTCCAGGCGTTCGAGTTCGTGGAGAACGGCGCGGACCTGGGCGGCATCTTCGAGCAGGAGGCCCAGGCGAACGGCGGACGCGCGCCGGCGCCCCCGTTCGAGGCGCAGATGTGGGAACGGCACGTGATCTGGGCCAAGGTGCTGATGTCCGGCATCCACACGCTCCACCTGGCCAACATCGCGCACGCCGACCTCAAGCCCGACAACGCGTACCTCATCGAGGACCCGTCGATCGCCGCGGGCTACCAGCTCAAGCTGATCGACGTCGACTTCTCGGTGCTCACCGACGAGACGGCGCCCTGGCACGGCCACCAGGGATACGTGGGAAGCGACAACTACCGCTCGCCCGAGCACTTCACCGCGGGCGCCGTCCCCGGCGCGGCGTCGGACGTCTTCACCTGCGGGCTGATCCTCTACCAGCTCCTGGCGGGGCGGCACCCGTACTGGTCCGAAGACCAGGCCGAGTACGCCCGGAAGGCGCTCGCCCACGAGGCCGAGCCCCCCGCGCTGGGCGGCGCCATGCCCGCCCCGGCCAGCAACGACGCCGTCTCCGCCATCCTCCACCGCTGCCTCGCGCCGCGCCCCGAAGACCGCCCCACCGCCGCCGAGGTCCGCGACGTCCTCACCGGACGCGCGGGCGCGGCGACGGCTTCGACGACTCCGGCCGCGGCGACGGCTCCGGCTTCCGCGACGGCCACCGCGCCGACTCCGCCGCCCGCTCCGGCTCCGACTCCGGCGCCCGCGCCTCCTCCACCGCCGACGCCCGCGCCCGCTCCGCGCGGAGGTGGCGGGGCACCGCTGGTGTCGGAGCGCATCCAGCTGGTGGGCGAGTCGGGGCAGGCGATGACGGTGGGGGTGCGGACGCCGCTGGGGAAGCACATGGTCCGCCAGTTCGGCGACGACTACGCGGTGTGGGACACGGAGCAGTGCACGCTGGAGCGCGGCCCCGACGGGACGTGGGTGATCGTGCCGAAGGCGGGGACCACGAACGAGACGCTGCTGAACGGCGAGGCCCTCACCGCGCCGCGGCCGCTGCGCGAGGGCGACGTGATCGCCGTCGGCCGCGCGGCGAAGGGGATCGCGAAGCTCCCGCTGACCGCGCGGGCGGCGTGAGGCATTACAGGGACGACGAAGAAGGAGACGGAACCGTGAGCGAAAGCCAGAACCCGCCCGCCGCCGGCACCACGCCCGGCGACGCCGCGAAGCCGGAAGAATCGACGGGCGCCGCCCCCGCCGCGGAGTCCTCCGCGTCCGGCACGACGCCGCCCGCCCCCGCCGAGGGCACCGTCCCCGCCGCCAGCGGCGCCGCCACCCCGCCGGACGCCACTTCCTCGGGCGGATCGGGCGGATCGGGCGGATCTGGCGGATCGGGTGGATCGAGAGAGTCGAGCGGATCGACCACATCGACCGGCTCGGGTGGGTCGAGCGGATCGACTGGATCGACCGAGTCGGGCGGATCGAGCGGTTCGGGGACGGGCGCGGCTTCGACCGAGGCCGCGCCTCCGGGCCCGCCCGCCGATCCCCCGGCGGACGAGCGGGCGGGCGGCTACGGTGGATCGGACCCGTCCACGGCCGAGGGCGCGCCCGCGACGCCGGAGTCGGCCGGCGCCGCCACCGACGCCGGTGCTTCGTCCGCGACGCCCGCGACGGGTTCGGCTTCGACCGACGCTTCGTCGTCCGGATCGGGATCGACCGAAACGCCGGCCGCGGAAGGCGCGACCGGCGCACCGGCGTCAACCGATGCGCCCCCGGCCGAATCCGCCTCGACCGGCGCGCCGGCGACAGAAGAAGCGGGATCGACCGGCACCCCGGCCGCGGACGCGGGTTCGAGCGAGACGCCCGCGGCCGATGCGATACCGACCGAAGCGCCGCCCGTCGGCGCCTCCGCGACGACGGAGACGCCCGCCGACGCCGACGCCACAACGGCGGAAGCGCCCGTGGCCGACGCATCGTCCGGCGGCACGCCCGCCACCGATGCGACGGCCGGTGCGACGACGACACCCGATGCGGCTTCCACCGGCACGCCTGCCACGGATGCGGCCGCCGCTCCGGCCGCGGGGGGCGCGCTCACAGCCGACCGCATCCAGCTCGTGGGCGAAGGGGGGAAGGCGATCACCGTAGGCGTGAAGACGCCGGTGGGGAAGCACGTCGTCCGGCAGTTCGGCGACGACGCCAACGTGTGGGACGCCGAGCAGTTCACGCTCGAGCGCGGCGAGGGCGGCGCCTGGCAGATCGTCCCGCGCGAGGGGACGACCAACGAGACGCTGGTCAACGGCGAGCCCGTCACCGCGCCGCGCCCGCTGAACGAGGGCGACGTGATCGCCGTCGGCCGCGCCGAGAAGGGGATCTCCAAGCTCCCGCTCACCGTCCGCAAGGCCTGAGAGGCGGCGGATGGCCTGGAAGTGCCCCCAGTGCGGCTTCACCAACGCCGCCGGCGCCACGCCGCAGTGCGAGGCGTGCGGCTTCACGCGGATGGGGAAGCTCGCGCTGGTGGCCGAGGAGACGGGAAAGCGCCTCCCGGTCGGAATCGACACCGCCATCGGCAAGCACCTCCTGTCGACCTTCGCGGGGGGCGACCACGTCTACGCGTCGGAGCCGCAGTTCCTCCTCTCGCGTGACGCCGCGCGCGGCGGCTGGAGCATCGCCCCCGCGCCCGGCGCAAAGAACCCCACCTTCGTGAACGGCGCGGCGCTGGGCGACGCCCCGGCGCCGCTGGAGACGGGCGCGGTGATCACCATCGGCCCCACCCGGCTGCGCCTGCGCGTGGAGAACGAGCCGTGACGGAACGCCAGAACGCCCCCGGCGCCCCCCCGCCCGACGAGACGGACCCGGGCGCCGCGGCCCCGCCCGGTCCGGCGGCGGAGACGCCCCCCGAATCGTCGGAATCGCCCGAAGCCGCAGGCTTCCCCGAGGCCGCCGAATCCAGCGCGTCCGCCGAAGCCGCCGAGGCCGCCGCGTCGGACGAGCCCGCGGAGCCGGCCGGTTCCCCGGAACCGACCGAGGCCGAGCCCGCCGGGGCCGCCGAGCTCCCCGCGTCGCCCGCCGTGCCCCCGCCGGCCGAGATCGAGGCGGCGCTGGAGCTGAGCGTGCTGGAGGTGCGCGAGCTGGACTGGGACGCCGTCCGCGCCGCGGTGGCGAGCCCGATCGGGGGCGAGCGCGCCGAGCGCGTCCTGGCGCGGATGGAGGAGCGGCTGGCGGGGGGCGGGCCGCTGGGGCTGGCCTTCGAGGAGTACGCCGCCGGCCCCGGCGACCAGGCCATCCGCGTCCGCGACGACTGGCCGCTGGGCGAGGTGTGGTTCGTCGGCGACCTCCACGGCGACCTCCTGGCGCTCGAGGCCGCCCTCCAGCACGTCGACCGGAGCGGCGGCGGCGCCGACGCGCGCATCGTCTTCCTGGGCGACCTCTTCGACGACGGGCGGCACGCGGCCGAGGTGCTCCTGCGCGTCTTCGAGCTCTTCCTCGACGGCCCCATGCGCGTCACCGTCGTCGCGGGGAACCACGACGAGGCGCTGGAGGAGGGCGACGACGGCCGCTTCCGCTCCTCCGTCCTCCCCTCCGACTTCACCGACTGGCTGAACGCCGAGGCACAGGCCGGGCACCCGTGGGCCGCCCGGCTGGGGCGCGTCGTCGTCCGCTTCTTCCGCCGCGCGCCGCGGGCCCTCTTCTTCCCCGACGGGCTCCTGGTGGCGCACGGCGGCGTCCCCCACACCGACCTCCACCCGGTGCTGGAGGCCGAGGGGAACTGGAACGACCCGCGCGTCCTCACCGACTTCGTCTGGCTCCGCGCCCACCCCCGCGCCCGCAAGCGCATCCCCAACCGCACCACCCGCGGGAGCGAGTTCGCGCGAGAGGACTTCGCCGCCTTCTGCGCGCTGGCCACGCGGCTGGGGCGGCCGGTGGCGCGGATGATCCGCGGGCACGACCACGTCGAGGAGCGCTTCGCCGTCTTCCCCGCGTGGGCCGCGCACCCCGCGCTCACCATCAACACCCTCTCGCACCGCCTCCCCCGCGAGGTCTTCGGGGATTATGAGCGGGTGCCGGTGGTCGCCCGCTGGGTGCGCGGCGAGCTCCCCGAGGTGCGCCGCCTCTTCGTCCCGCCCGAGCTGGTCCGCGAGGTCTATCCCGAGCCCGCCCAGGGCGGCGGCGCGGAGGCGGGCCCGTGAAGCGCGTCGTCGAGCGGTGCCCCAACTGCGGCGTCGAGCACGACGACCCCAAGGGCGGCGCCTGCGAGGTGTGCGGCACCACGCTCCGCTTCTGGTGCCGCGTCCACAGCAAGCAGGCCGGCTGGCTCGACGCGCCCGCCTGCCCCGCCTGCGCCGCCGAGGCCGAGGCCGCCGCGCGCCGC
>DATACF010000047.1:0-4583 GCA_036259235.1 Longimicrobium sp.
GCGTTCGGCGAGGTGCCGGAGACGGTGCCGCTGGAGGAGAACGGGGTGCGCTTCGAGGCGCCGATGGCGGGGCAGAAGACGGGGTGGTTCTACGACCACCGGATGAACCGAGCGCCCCTTCGCGTACGCCATCAGCCGCGCGCGGTTCATCCGGTGGTCGTAGAACCACCCCGTCTTCTGCCCCGCCATCGGCGCCTCGAAGCGCACCCCGTTCTCCTCCAGCGGCACCGTCTCCGGCACCTCGCCGAACGCCGTCTCCACGTACGAATCGAGCCCCTCCAGCCCCCGCCCCGACGCGTCGTTGCGGAAGAGGAGGGCCGACGGCGAGAGGAGGTCGCGGAGGGCGTCCACGATCTCCCCCTTCGCGCGTTCCATTCCCGCGGTCGTCAGCTGCGCCACCGCCACGTCGCCGAAGCGGTCGACCACCAGCCCCGGGAGCCCGTCGCTCTCGCCGAAGACCAGGCGGTAGAAGGGGCGGGGGAAGAGCGCCTCGCGCAGCGCCAGCGCCCGCGCCAGCCGGCGGCGGAGGAAGGCCCCGTCGAGGCGCGCGTCGCGGTCGCGGCTGATGAGGCGGGCGGCGATCAGCGACCTGGGGTTCACGTACGCCACCCCCAGCGGCGCCCCCCGCGCGTCCTGCACCTCGGCCAGGGCGCCGGGCTCGAAGGCGGTGAGCGGCGTCGCGCCCACCTCCACCTCGTTGCTGAACACCCACAGGTGCCCGGCACGCACCCTGCGGTCCTCGTCTTTTCTCAGGCGGAGCGGCGGAAGCGTCATCGAGGTCTCGCTCGTTCGGTTCGGGTCGGAATCAGCCAGGGCGCGGCCCGGCGCGTGGCGCGCCCCGGCCGCGGACGACAACATACAAGCGCCGCGCCGCCGCCGGCACCGCCGGACCCCTCGACCCCGCGACATGCTCTCGGACGCGCCTTCCACCCACGCCCCCGACGCGGACGCCCCCGACGGCGACGCGCTCCGCCGCCGCGTCCGCGAGCTCGAAGCGCTCCGGCGGATGGCCGTCGCCGCCGCCGCCACCGTCGACCCCGACGAGGTCTTCCGCGCCGTCTGCGACGTCCTCCCCGCCCTGGTCGAGGCCGACTTCGCCGTCGTCGTCCTCCCCCTCTTCGACGAGGCCCGCCGCTGGTGCGCCGAGCGGTCGCCCCCCCGCGAGGTCGCCGCCCGCCTCGACGAGCTGGCCCGCGAGGCCGCCGCCGCCGGCGAGACGCTGGTGGCCGGCGCCGTCGACGACGACGGCGAGGCGCTCCCCCCCCACCGCGCCGTCCCCTCGTGCTACGGGGTGGCCGAGGCGGTGGCGGTCCCGCTCCGGGGCGAGGGGGCCGAGGGGGCGCTCCTGGTGGGGTGGCTCCGGCGGGGGGCGCTCCCCGCCGCGTGGCTGCGGGTGGCCGCCACCGTGGGGGCGCAGGCCGAGGTCGCCTTCGGCAACGCCGCGCGCTACGAGGCGCTCCGGCAGGCCGCCGTCCGCCGCGACCGCTTCTTCTCGGCCATGAGCCACGACCTCCGCACCCCGATCACCGCCATCGTCGGCTACAGCGAGCTCCTCGTGGACGGGATCATGGGCGAGCTGGGGCCGCGGCAGCAGGAGATGGTCGAGCGGATCTCGCAGGTCTCCGGGCACCTCTCGCAGCTCGTCAACGACATCCTCGACCTGGCGCGCCTCGACGCCGGGCGGATGGAGCTCCACCGCGAGTCGGTCGAGCTCGGCGACGTCCTCGACGAGGCGGTCGTCACCGTCGAGCCGCAGGCGCGGAGCAAGGGGCTCGAGCTCGTCCTCGACATCGGGGCGCACCGGGGGGCGCCGCTCCACGTCGACCCGCCCCGGGTGCGGCAGATCCTGGTGAACCTGCTGTCGAACGCGGTGAAGTTCACCGAGCGGGGGCAGGTGCGGGTCGTGGCGGGGGCCGACGGGGGGCGGGGGTGGATCGAGGTGCGCGACACCGGGCCGGGGATCCCGCCCGGCGCCGAGGAGGCGGTCTTCGAGGAGTTCCTGCAGCTGGCTTCGGGGCCGGGGAGCCGGGCCACGCGCGAGCCGGGCACCGGGCTCGGGCTCGCCATCGCGCGGCGGCTGGCGCGGGCCATGGGGGGCGACCTCACCGCGCGCAACGCCGCCGAGGGCGGGGCGTGCTTCACCCTCTACCTCCCCGCCGGACCCGAGGGCGAGGCGTAGCTTCGCGACGGCTGAACGACAACGGCAACGGCTTACGGCAACGGCTGGTTTGGGCGTGTCCCTCCGCTGCGCTCCGGGCCGGGCTGCGGGCCGCGTAGGCAACGATACGACCGTTGCCAACGCGGCGAAGCCCCTGGCGGACTCCACGCACGCCTCCGCTTCGTCGCCGGCCCGATCCCCTTCGCATTCCCCCCCGCCAGGGTCTTCGCCCTCCGGGCCCGCATCCCTCACGCAACTTCGCTTGAACGGCGGAACTTCGATCGCGTTTCGACCGCCTTCCGTCGCATCCCTCGGCCTCACGCGACGAGCCGCCAGTGCCCCTCTCCCGGAACGGGAGAGGGTGGCGAGCCTGAGCCTGAGCCTAAGCCTAAGCGAGCCGGGTGAGGGCCCCGCGCCGGACGCTCGGCATGCGACACCGCCCGCCCCTGGCGCCATCCTTGCGCCCCGGGGGCGGAGGCAGTTCCCGCGGACCCGTCCGCCACACACACCTGAAGGAGCATCCACCATGCGTCGCTTCCGCACCGCCGCGGCGGCCCTTTCCGCCTGCGCGCTCCTGGCCGCCTGCGAAGACTCGACGGGGTCGGACGCGGCCAACGAGGTCCGCTTCACGTACTCGGGGGCCTTCAGCGGCTCGTACGACGCCGACGGCGACTTCCCCGGCCGCTCGCGGCGCGGCGACGAGTCGTTCAGCGTCGGCGTCGACCTCGAGCCCCTCTTCGGCGCCGGCGTCTACGGCGTGCTGGGGAGCGAGGCGCTGGGCGACGGGTTCGCCGACGTCTTCACCATCACCATCGACAACCTCGACGAGGGGAACTACAGCTGCGGCTCCGTCCAGATCGGCAACGGCGACTGCCCCTTCGACGTGCAGCTCGCCCTCGGCTACGACTGGGACACCGGCTTCGACGACATCGAGTTCGAGCTCGTCGCCGGCCAGCTCCGCATCGCCGAGATCGACGGCGACCGCATCCGCGGCACCTTCTCGGCCACCATGGCCGAGGTCTTCGACGGCGACATCATCACCCTCCAGGGGGGCACCTTCGACGTCGAGGTCCGCTCCTACTCCCAGGTCGTCGGCTCCACCACCACGCAGCGCGCCCCCCGCGCCACCCTCTTCCGGGACTGACGCCGGCCGGCGCCCCGCGGGACGAAAAACGGAGCGGCCTCCCGCGCGGGGGGCCGCTCCGTCGTGCTTCCACCGGACGGGCGCGAGACCGCGTCAGCTCGTCGCCTCGGCCTGCGCGGGCGTGTTCTCCATCCCCTGCGAGACCTTGTTGTCGAGCGCGTCGGTGAAGACGCGGCGGTACTCGCCGAGCTGGCGCTGGACGGTGGTGTCCTGCGGGTCGCCCAGCCCGCTGAGGCTCAGGAGGCCGCTGGCGCCCCCGGCCATCCCCACGGCCAGCCACATGGGGTCGGTGACGTTGCTCCGCGTGCTCCGGAGCACCTCGTAGTTGCGCAGCGTCGCGCGGGCGATCTCGGTGTTCTGCAGCGCCGTGCGCTCCATCTCGTCGGCGTTGGCCAGCATCTGCCGGAGCATCTCCTCGCTGTACCCCGACGCCGGCCCGGCGCGGCGCGCCTCCTCCACCTGCTGGCGGATCGACTTCGCCATGTCGGCCTGCCCCTGGAGGATCGGCTTGGCGACCAGGTAGCCGGTCACGTCGCCCATCCGCTCGCGCACCCACTCCATCTCGGCGGGGTTGTACCCCAGCGTCCGCGCCGAGCGGACGAAGCTCCCGCCGATCAGGTCGGCCGCCTGCCCCATCGTCGCCATCCCCTCGGTGAGGTTGCGGAAGCCCGAGAGGACGCCGCCGTCCTTCCCGCGCTCCTCCATCTTCTCCACCTTGGCGTGGAGGCGCGCGCTCTCCTTGTTGACCAGGTCGAACTGGAGGAGGCTCGTGCGGATGTACGCCTCCACCTGCTTCGGCGTCAGCACGCTGTCGGCCGGGGCGCGGAACTTCGCCAGCTCCTCCTCGGTCACCGTGGCCGAGGCCTCCTGGTCGACGTCCTCCGGGGTGGCCCCCGAGGCGTCGTCGGCCGGCTCGTCGGCGCCTCCGCAGGCGGCGAGCGCGGCCAGGCCGAGCACGGCGAAGCGGCGGCGAAGGCGGGGCGCGTGGAACTTCATGGCATCCTCGTGGCGGGATCGTGATGGGGCTTCGGGCTCCGGTAGGACCGCGGAGCGGGAGAGACGTACGGGGAACGCCCGCCTCCGGTTTCGCGCGGGCGCGCACGGAAACAAGCGGACTCCAAGAATGCGCCGCAGGTCGTTCGCTGTCAAGCCGTTAAGTACGCACGAAAGTGCGTGAGTGCGTGAGTGCGAAAGTGCGAAAGCTCTCGCGCGGACCTCCTGAAAAACAACCGTCCCTCTCCTGTAGTTCGGGAGAGGGACAGGCGGCGAGCCTACGGCGAG
>DATACF010000048.1:0-4342 GCA_036259235.1 Longimicrobium sp.
CCGCCCGCCCCGCGCGCCGAGCCCCCAATGTCCCCCTCTCCCAGGGGTCCCCAGGGGGTGGGAGAGGGGGCCGGGGGGTGAGGGGCGACGATGCCGGCGCCGCGCACCCAGCCCGTCGCCTCGACCGGTCCCCACCTCACCAAGAACCGTACCGTCCGTCCGGCCACTCCGCGCGCACTCCGCGCATCTTCCGCCCGGCCCTTCGCCCCGCCCAAACGGCGCGGGGCGAGGCGCGCTCCTGGCGGCCCCGCCCGTCGTGTCCGGCGCTCGTGGCTTCCGTCTACGGTATTGTTACGACTCAAGCGTCCGAATGTTCGCCTCGCGCAGCTGCGCCTCGCCGATCCGCACCGGCGCGCCCTCGTACAGCGCCCGCGCCGCCGTCGTCTTCGGGAAGGCGATCACGTCGCGGAGGCTCTTCGCGCCGGCCAGGAGCATCACCAGCCGGTCGAAGCCGAAGGCGAACCCCGCGTGCGGCGGCGCGCCGTAGCGGTAGGCCTCCATCAGGAAGCCGAACTTCGCCGCCATCTCCTCCTCGCCCATCCCCAGCGCCGCGAACACCTTCCGCTGCAGCTCGGGGACGTGGATGCGCACCGACCCGCTCGCCAGCTCGTTCCCGTTGTACACCGCGTCGTACGCCCGGGAGCGCAGGTTCGCCCGGAAGAGGGCGCGCGCCGCGTCGCCGGTGGGCGCCCCGCCCTCCGTCGCCTCCAGGAAGACCGGGAGGTCGTCCGCGTGCGGCATCGAGAACGGGTTGTGGGCGTACACCAGCCGCCCGTGCTCGAAGTCCCAGTCGAAGAGGGGGAACTCCGTCACCCACGCCCACGCGTGCTTGCCCGCGTCCACCAGCTCCAGCTTCCGCGCCAGGTGCCGCCGCAGCTCGTCGAGCGCCCCCTCCAGCCCCGCCGCCACCTCCTCGCCGTCGCCCGCCGGCGCCGAGCGGAAGGCGCCGACGACGGCCACGAAGAGGTCGCCGCTCTCCATCCCCGTCACCCCGGCGAACGCGGCGGCCGTGCCTTCGTCCAGCGCCTTGGCGAACTGCCCCGAGAAGCCGTCGTCGCCCCGCTTGACCCAGAGCGCCCCGGCCGCCCCGCCCCGCTTCGCTACCTCCTGCAGCTCGTCCAGCTCCTTCCGCGAAAGCCGCCCCCCGCCCGGCGCCCGAATCCCCCGGATCCGCTGCGTGGTGCCGCGGACGGCCTCGAAGAGGCGGAAGTCGGCGCCCTGGAGGACCTCGGTGACGTCCACGATCTCCAGCCCGAAGCGGAGGTCCGGCTTGTCGGAGCCGTAGCGCTCCAGCGCCTCGCGGTAGGTCATCCGCCGGAAGGGGCGCTCCAGCTCCACCCCCGCCACCTCGCGGAAGACCGCCGCCATCAGCCCCTCGCCCAGGCTCAGCACGTCCTCCTCGTCCACGAACGCCATCTCGGCGTCGATCTGCGTGAACTCGGGCTGCCGGTCGGCCCGCAGGTCCTCGTCGCGGAGGCACCGGGCGATCTGGAAGTAGCGGTCGTAGCCGCTCACCATCAGGAGCTGCTTGTAGATCTGCGGGCTCTGCGGGAGCGCGTAGAACTCCCCCGGGTGCACGCGGCTGGGGACCAGGTAGTCGCGCGCCCCCTCGGGCGTCGGCTTGGTCAGGAGCGGCGTCTCGATCTCCAGGAACCCCTGCTCGGAGAGGAAGTCGCGCGCCGCCTTCGCCGCCCGGTGGCGCACGGTCAACGCCGCCTGGAGCTCGGCCCGGCGGAGGTCGAGGTAGCGGTAGCGGAGCCGCAGCTCCTCGGCCGCCAGCTCCTCGCCCGTGCCGTAGAAGACCTGGATCGGGAGCGGCTCGGCGCGGGTGAGGATGCGGAGCGCGGCGGCCCGGACCTCGATGTCGCCCGTGGGGAGGTCGGCGTTGCGCTGCCCCTGGATCCGGGGGAAGACCATCCCCTCCACCTGCACCACGTCCTCGGGCCCCAGGCGGCGCGCCTCCTCCAGCACCTCGGGCGGGCTCCACGCCGGGTCGAAGGAGACCTGCACCAGCCCCTCGCGGTCGCGCAGGTCCAGGAACACCAGCGACCCCAGGTCGCGGCGGCGGTGCACCCAGCCGGCCAGGGTCACGTTCGAGCCCGCGTCGCCGGCCCGGAGGGTCCCGGCCGCGCGGGTGCGGTAGGCGGTGGAGAAGGGGTCCGTCATTTCGCTCTATGCTTCGCGCCCGGCGCGCGTACGTGGAAGAAGCCTGCTTCGGAAAAGCCGTCGATAAGTCACGAGGCCGGCGACCACGCCCAGCGCGTCCGCCACCCAGTCCCACACATCCGGCGAGCGCCCCGGCACCCGCGCCTGGTGGAGCTCGTCGCTCGCCCCGTACGCCCACCCGAGCGCCACCGGCGCCGCGGGCCCCAGCCCCGAGGCCGCCGCGCCGTGCGCCAGAAACGCGCCCAGGACCGCGTACGCCCCGAAGTGCGCCGCCTTGTCGGCCCCCGAGAAGCCGGGGACGGGGAGCGACGGGCGGGAGGAGAGCACGAAGATCCCCGCCGCCCAGAGCGCGGCGGGGACCCAGGCCGCCCACCGCCTCACGCGCGCTCGGCCTCGCGCAGGACCTCCAGGAACGCCTCGGCCGAGTCGGCGCGCACCAGCCGCTCGCGGAAGTCGTCGCGCCGCACCAGCCGCGAGATCCGCGACAGCGCCTTGACGTGCGCCCCCGCCTCGGCCTCCGGCCCCACCAGGAGGAAGAAGAGCTGCACCGGCTGCCCGTCGAGCGCGTCGAAGTCCACCGGGCGCGGGCTCACCCCCGCCGCCATCGCCAGCGCCGGCGCCGCGTCCGACTTCCCGTGGGGGATGGCGACCCCGCTCCCGATCCCCGTCGAGAGGAGCGCCTCGCGCTGGCGCACGGCGTGGAGGACGCCGTCCGCGTCCGCCACCACGCCGGCCTGGTGGAGGACGCCGACCAGCTCCTCCAGGACGTCGTCCTTGGTCTCGCCCGCCAGGGGGACGCGGACCCGCGCGGGGTCCAGCAGCTCGCTCAGCAGCAACGCCTTACACCCTCGTGTGCCACAAAAGGTCAGGCCACGCGCGGAAGGCGTGGCCGGTGCGGACCTTGCAAAGCTAACCTCCGCCTTCCCCCCCATCAAGCACGCCCGGGGAACCCGCGGGACGGAGCGGGGAATCAAGGGGGTTGCAGCGGATCTCCACCGACACACCGATCTCCACGAACCGCGGAACGCAAGCCGATGAGCACCGCCTCGATCAAGCCGGACCTGGTGGGCCTCCTCCCCGAGGAGGCCGAGGCCGTGCTCCGCGACCACTTCGCCTCCCGCGGCCAGCCGGCGTACCGCGCCGGCCAGGTGCGCCGCTGGATCTACGAGCGCGACGCCCTCTCGTTCGACGAGATGACCGACCTCCCCGCCGGGGAGCGCGCGGCGCTGGCCGGGTCGCTCGCGCTCACCGCGCACGCCGCCGCCAAGGTCTCCCGCTCGACGGACGGCACGGCCAAGCACCTCTGGCGCCTCCCGGACGGCGAGCTGATCGAGTCGGTGCTGATCCCCACGAGCACGCGGCTGACCCTCTGCATCTCCTCGCAGGCCGGGTGCGCGATGGCGTGCACCTTCTGCGCCACCGGGTGGGCGGGGTACCGGCGGCAGCTCTCGGCGGGAGAGATCGTGGCGCAGTTCCGCCAGGCCCGCCGCTGGGCGCGCGAGAACGGCTACGGCGACATCACCAACATCGTCTTCATGGGGATGGGCGAGCCGCTGATGAACCCCAAGGCGGTCTTCCCCACCCTCTCCATCCTCAACCAGGGCTACGGCTTCGGCGCGCGGCGGATCACCATCTCCACCGTGGGCGTCGTCCCCGGGATCCTCCGCCTGGCCGAGATGCCCGAGCAATACCGCCTGGCGGTCTCGCTCCACGCCCCCAACCACGCGCTCCGGCAGCAGCTGATCCCGCTGGAGAAGAAGTACCCGCTCCCTGAGCTCCTCGACGCGCTGCGGAAGTTCGACGAGGCGGGGGGGAAGCGGATCACCTTCGAGTACGTGATGATCGACGGCGTCACCGACCACGCCGAGCTCGCCGACGAGCTGGCGGAGACGATCGGCGAGTTCAACGCCTTCGTGAACCTGATCCCCTTCAACCCGATCCCCGGCACCGACTGGAAGCCGTCGAAGCGGGGGCGCCTCAACTACTTCGTCGACCGCCTGAGGGACCACGGGATCGAGGCCGCCGTCCGCGAGTCGCGCGGCCGCGACATCGCCGCCGCCTGCGGCCAGCTCCGCGCCGAGGTCACCCAGGGGCGCACGCCGGTGCAGATGGGGTCCATCTAGAGCGCTTCTCGTCGGATCGGCGGAACGACGAGCGGGGGCCGTCCGTGGTGGAC
>DATACF010000049.1:0-7699 GCA_036259235.1 Longimicrobium sp.
GCGCGCCGCTCTGGCCGTCGAGGAACGGGAGCACGGTGGCGGGGAGGGCGGGCGAGAAGAAGATGTCGTAGTGCGTCGCGTCGGGGATGATGGCGAGGCGGTTGGGCGACATGTTCTCGCGCATCCACCCGGCGTCGCGGAGGCCGCCGCCCAGGAGCTGGTAGAAGCGGACGATGTGCTCGGGGCGGTACATGTCGCTGTCGCCGAAGACGATCATCGTGGGCATCGTGAGCTTCTTGACGTCCTCCGACCAGTCGTAGTCCTTCCGCATGTGCGCGCCCATGCTCTCCAGGAGGCGGGGGAAGTCTTCCGGGTGCGGGGCGACGGCCACGTACGACTGGTACATCGGCGTCTCCTTCATCATCTCCGCCATCGCCGCGCCCACCTGCGCCTGCTGGGCGAGGAGGTCGGGGTAGAAGGCGTCGCGCGACAGGCCGGCGGAGACCAGGGCCAGCCGCCGGACGAGCTCCGGGTGCTGCACCGCGAGCTGGAAGGCCACGCCGCCGCCCATCGAGTATCCCAGCACGTCTACCCTGTCGTACCCGAGCTCGCGGAGGACGACGGCCATGTCGCGGCCCATGTCGACCAGGCTGATCTCGCGGCTCCCCAGCGCGGTGCGGCCGTGGCCGTGGAGGTCGACGCCGATCACCTGGCGCCCCTCGGCCAGCTTCGGGAGGACGGGGCCGAACATGGCGATGGACCCCAGCCCGCCGTGGAGGAGGAGGAGCGGCTCGCCCCGGCCGTGGACCTCGTAGTAGTAGCGCACGCCGTGGGCCTCGACGTAGCCGGTGCGGGCGGGGGCGGACGGGGCGGCGGTCTGCGTCATGGCGGCGTTCTCTCCCTGGGCGTGGACGGGCGCGGCGGCGGCCGCGGCGATGGCGAAGGCGGCGAGCGCGGCCGTGATCCGGCCGGTCGTGCGGACGATGGTGCGCGGCGTGGCGAACATGGGTCTCCTCCCGTGCGGGGTCGGAAGCTGGGCGCTTCGGAAGCGCTCCGTCTCTCTATCCACACGTCGAACGAGGAAACCCGGATTCGACACGCCGCGTCATCGATTCGAACGATCCTATCCGCCGATCCGCAGAAGCCATTGCGCCGCCTAGGCTTTCGTCTGCTTCACCAGGAAGTCGAGGAGGTCGAAGACGAGCGGGCGGACGTCCTCCTCCAGGTCGACGTTGCCGAGGACGACCAGCGTCCAGTCGGCGTCCCAGAGGACCTCGACGTGGGCGCCGATCCCCGAGCTGGAGCCGCCGCCGCTGTGGCCGAGGACGCGCGCGCCCTCCCAGCTGTGCTCGTAGATCCCGTAGCCGTAGCGGAGCTGGCCGGGAAAGACGTCCACCTTCCCCTCCACCACCGTCTCCGTCATGGCGGGCGAGAGGAGGCGGTTCGTCTTCAGCGCCCGCGCGAAGCGGAAGAGGTCGTCGGCGGTGGCGTGGCCGAAGCCGAAGCCCACGGGGGTGGAGCGCGCCCCTTCGCCCACCAGCCAGCCGTTCGCCCGCCGCGGCTCGATCCCCATCGGGTCCCACTCGGGCGCGTGCGAGTAGCCGCGCGCGGACGGGCCGTCCTCCCGCATCGCCATCCCCGCGCGGTCGTAGACCTGCTCGCGGACGTAGCGCTCGAAGGGCATCCCGCTCGCCTTCTCCACCACGGCGGCGAGGACGGCGAAGTTGCCGTTGCTGTACCCGAAGCGCTCGCCGGGCGTCATGGTCAGCGGCTCGGAAGCGAAGAGAGGGAGGTAGTCGCGCCAGGTCGGGTAGTCGGCCCCGCGGACGAAGCGCGGCGAGGCGAACGGGTCGGCGATGCCGGCGGTGTGGGTGAGGAGCTGGTGGATGGTCACGCGCCGCGCGTCGGGGTTGGGATGGTCGGGGAGGAGGCTCCCCAGCGTGTCGGTGAAGCGGAGCTTCCCCGCCTCCACCAGCCGCGCGACGGCGACGCCGGTGGCCATCTTCCCCACCGACGCGGTGGCCGCCCGCGTCTCGGGCGTCATCGGCACGCCGCGCTCGCGGTCGGCCATCCCGTAGGCGCGGCGGAGGAGGACGCGGTCGCCGTGGGCGAGGACCACCACGCCGGAGAAGCGGTCGGCGGCCGCGACGGCCTCGAGGTGGCGCCCGACGGCCGCGGCTACGCCTTCGTCGTCCAGCTTCTCCGCCGGCCACTCGGCGCGGACGGGCGGGTGCGTGGGGTGCATCCCCAGGAGCTCCACCTCGCCGGTGCCGCGCATCCCCACCTCGATCCCCAGCCGGTGCCCGCCGGTGCGCGAGCGGACGAAGACGCCCAGGCCGCTCCCCATCTCCCGCACCCGCGTCACCTCCACGCCCCCGCTCTGCTGGCGGAGCTTCGCCAGCAGGGCCGCGTAGCGGTCGCGCGTCCACCCCACGTCGAGCCGCTCGGCCACGCGCGTGTCGACGAAGCGCCGCACCGCCGTCTCGTCGTCCGCGTTCAGCGCCTCCACCAGCGCCTTCCCCGCCTCCCCCGCCGGGGTGGCCGGGAACGCGGGCGGGGTCCCCTGCCCCGCCCCGCCGGCCGAGTTTGGAGACGGCTGCTGCTGCGCGAGCGCCGGAAGCGGCGCCAGGACCATCGCCGCGGCCAGCGCGGCGCGAAGGATCGTCGTCATCGATCGAATCTCCCGTTCGGAAGCGTTGTCGTCGTCGTTCGAGGGCTCGGGAGACGGCCGGCGCGCCGGCCGCCTCCTGAAGAGCGGACAGCGCGAGCGGGAGATCGGTTGCGGCGGAGAGACGACCGGCTTCGGTGTGATGCAGGCGGCGAGGAGTCCGCGAAGGCGGACTTCGTGGGGTTCCAGCCCCCGGTTTCAACCGGGGGTGCGGGACCGGGCTCGTGGCGCATCCGCCCGCTTCCGCCGCGACGGCGGCGGCGAGGGCGTCCGCGAAGGCGGCGCGACGGCGGGGGCGATTTCCGGACGTGTCCTCGATGTTCCCCGGGCGTTCTCCCGAATCGGCGTTTCGTATGAAACCCTTGCGCCCGCGACCCCTTCAGGCATTCGTGCGGATGCGGTTCATGCGACCCCTTTCCTGGAGCGACCCCCATGACCACCGAAGCGATCATCGACGCGCCGGCCGGCGAGGCCACGGCAGACGCGAGCGACGAGATCCTGCAGCTGTTCCATCGCTGGAACGACGCGCTCACGACCGGGGGCCCCGCGAGGGTGGCCGCGCTCTACGGACCCGGTGCCGTCCTCGTACCCACGCTCTCGAACACGCTCCGAACCACTCCCGACGAGATCCTGGCCTACTTCGAGAAGCTCATCCGGGAGCTCAAGCCGCGGGTGACGCTCGTCGGCACCCCAACCATCCGGTTTTTCGGCACTACCGCGATCAGCTCCGGAATCTACACGTTCCATTTCGACGCGAACGGGAAGTCGGCGGACGCCCGCTACACGTTCGCCTATCACCGGACGGGCGGCGGCTGGCTGATCAGCGCGCACCATTCGTCGCTCCTGTACAAGGAGATGGTCGCCGGCAAGGCGGGCCTCGACCCGAGCTTCTGAAGAAGCTCCCGCACCCGGGGCCCTCCCCTCTGGCGGCAGATGACCCCACCGTCCTCCTGGACGGTGGGGTCATCCGGTGTGAGCACCCTGCTCGCGACCTCTGCCCAGGCTGAATCCGCCGCGGTCTCGACCCCCCGCTACGGCGCGCCTTCCTCGGGACCCGCCCCCTCGCGCACCACGCGGCGCCACTGGCGCTCGGCGAGGGCGCGGAGGGCCGGCTCGCGTGTCAGCGCCGGGTCCATGCGCATCTCGGGCGCGGGGTAGCCGGGGGCGATCTGGCGCATGTCGCCGGTGCCGCGGACGGCGTACTTGGTGGCGCCCTCGTGGAGGATCAGCTTCAGCGCCGCGGGCGAGACGTCGCTGCGGCAGGCCAGGCGGTAGGCGTAGCTCGTCTCCGCGAGGCCGTCCCGGTCCACGTCGGTGACCTGGAGCGACCCCGGCACGAAAGAGAGCGTGAGGTCGAAGTCGCACCCGCGCACGTGGTCGACGGTCCGCCAGAGGAGCCGGTACCCCGCCCCGTCGCGAACGTAGTGGTAGACGTAGATCTCCCGCTGCCGCGACGGCTCCGCGTACTCGTTCGGCGGCCCCTGGGTCTCGGCCGTGCGCGTGAGGACGAGGAGGTTGTCGCCGCTCCGGTCCCTCCACCGCCGCGCCGCCTCGATCGTTCCGCGGCGCTCCACTCCCGCCGGCACCTCCCGCGCGGAGAGGCGGCGGACGGCGATCTCCTGCGCCCCGGCCGCGCGAGGGGCCGCGGCGAGCGCGAGGAGGGCGAGGATCGGGAGGAGACGCGACATGGCGGGTTCGTCGGCGAAGGGGAGGAGGGGGCGAATCGACCTTCGGGCGCATACGTAGCCACCGTCGCGCCCGCGGCGCAAGGCTCGTCCGTGCGCGCTACGCCTCCCGCCCGCCGCGCCCGCTCCGGCCGCGACCCCGCCCGCGCCCGTCGTCGCGCCCCCGGTCGCGATCGCCGCCGCTGTCCTCCGCCTCGTCCTTCGTCCCCGTGGCGTGGCAGGAGACGCAATTGCGGAAGTCGCGGATCCCCTCGTCCAGGTGCTCCTCGCGGATGCGGGCCGGGGCGTGGACGTGGCAGCCGTAGCAGGTGTAGGCGCGGAAGCCGGAGAGGTCGGGGCCCCCGGCGCTCCCGCCGCGCGGGCGGGGGGCGGCGGACATCTGCGTGTGGCACGTGACGCAGGGGATGACGCCCTCGCCGCCGTGGTCGAGCGGGAAGGTGTGGTCGAGCTCCGCGTCTTCCCACGCCGTCGTCCCGTGGCACGCCGCGCAGTCGGCGCCGAAGCGGCCGCGGTGGGCGTCGTCGTCGCGGTGGCAGCCGACGCACGTCTCCGGCGCCTCCGCGAAGGCCGCCAGCGTCCGCACGGGCGCGTGGCACAGGACGCACTCGACGCGCGCGTGGCTCCCGGTGAGGCGGAAGACGAGCGAGTCGTGGCGGAAGTCCGAGAAGCGGTCGACGCCGTCGTGGCAGGCGCGGCAGCCGTCGCCCCACGCCCGGACGTGCTCCGCGACGAAGGCGCGCTGGTACTCGGTGTGGCACCCGACGCACCGCGCCTCCTCGAAGCGGAAGCGCTCGCCCGCGTGGCACCCCGAGCAGCTGAACGGGCGCCCGTCGACCGTCCGCTGGTGCGCCGCCAGCGAGAAGCCCAGCCGCTCGTGCGCGAAGCCCTCCCCGGTGAACTCCGTCAGCACCCCCCGCGCCCCCCGGTGCTCCACGTGGCACGCCAGGCACCGCTCCGCGTCCGGGAGGATGCCGTGCAGCGCGGTCGTGTCCCCCAGCTCCGCGCGGACCTCCGTGTGGCAGAAGAGGCAGCGGTCGGCCATCCGCTCCGCCCCCACCGGCGGCGCGTGGCACGCCGCACACTCCCCCGCCAGCTCCGCGTGCGAGGCCACGCCGCCGATCGGCGCGCCCCCCGCCCGCCCCGCGTGGAGCGCCCCGGGGCTGAAGATCCCCCCGCCCGTCGCGAGCCACGCCGCGAGCGCCGCGACGGCCGCGAAGGCCGCGGCGCCGGCCGCCCAGCGGGTGAGCGAAGTGGGCGTCGGCACGACGGTCAGCGGAGGAGGGTGGCGTAGTAGACCGCCGCCGCGATGTGCATCACCGCGAGGACGAAGAGGGCGGCCGCCACCGGGACGTGGAGGAGGTACCAGACCGAGAGCGCCCGCCGCGCTCCCGTGGCCGTCTCCCCCAGCGCGAGGGGGCGCTTGGGCACGGCGGTGTAGGCGAAGCGCCCCACCACCCCGCTCGCCACCACCACCAGGAGGAGGAGCGCGGCCACCCCCGCCAGCCCCCGGAAGCGGAACGAGGTGTGGAGGAGGACCAGGTAGGGCCCCACCAGCCCGGCGAAGACGTGGGCCTGGAGCCAGTGCCGCATCGGCCCCCACCCCTCGCGCCGGACGTTCTTCCGCCAGGTGTACCCCGTCTCGGCGAAGAGCATCAGGACGAACCCCGCGACGCCCAGCGCGTGGCCGAGGAGGCCGCTGGGGGCCGGCGCCCCGCCGCGCGCCACGGGGACGTAGACCGCCGAGACCGCGGCGATCGTCCCCAGCGCCAGCCAGAGCTCAGTGGGCCGCCGCGCGGCCGCCGTAGCGTCGGTCATGGAACTCGATCAGCTTCAGCAGCGCCGCGTCCGGGTGGAGGGCGAGGAGCTCGGCGCGGATCGGGGAGACGTCCACGCGGTCGGCCACCAGCCGGGCGAGCGGGTGCGAGAGGCGCTGCGACCCCATCACCAGCGCGCCGACCACCGTGCGCTCGTCGAGCATCACCCGCACCCGATCGGCGCCGTGGCGCTCCTCGACGGCCACCGAGGCGCCGCCGCCGCTCCACGACTCGCTCTGGCCGCGCGTCATCGTCACCAGGTCGGGGTCCTTCCCGCCGCCCACCGCGCCGATCACCGTCGCCACCAGCCCGGCCAGCCGGGTGACGTTCATCGGCACCGCCTTGGCGTACGGGGTGGCGTCGCCCGCCAGGTTGAGCCCCGCCGCGCGCCCCATCGCCAGCGCCGAGCTCCAGAGGGCGTCCAGCTCGGCCCGCCCCGTGGCGGGGTCGCGCACCTGCGCCACGTCGCCGGCCGCGAAGACGTCGGCCGCGTCGGTCTCCAGCCGCTCGCTCACCACGATCCCCCGGTCGACCGCGATCCCCGCCGCCTTCGCCAGCTCCAGGCGGGGGCGGATCCCCACGGCCACGGCCAGGAGGTCGCAGGGGACGGTCTCCCCCGCCTCGGTCTCCACCCCGGTGAGCCGCCCCCGGCTGCCGAGGGCGCGCTTCACCTCCGTGCGGCGGTGGAGGCGCACGCCGTCGCGCTCCAGCCGCTCCTCCACGATGGCCGACTCCACGGGGTCGAGGACCTTCGACCAGTAGCGGTCGCCGCGGAGGAAGTAGTGGACGTGGACGCCGCGGGCGTGCAGCCCCTCCACGATCTCCAGCGCCGTGCTCCCGCCCCCGACCACCACCGCGCGCCTCCCCTTCCGCGCCATCTCCACCATCCGCCGCGCCTGGTCGAGGCCGTCCAGCTGGAGGACGCCCTGGAGGTCGCCCCCGGGGAAGGCCGGGGGGATGGAGAGGGCGCCGGTGGCCAGGAGGAGGCGGTCGTACCCGAGGACGCGCCCGTCCTCCAGCGCCAGCCGGTGCGCGGCCGGGTCGAGCGCGGCGGCGCGGGCGTGGATCCGCTCCACCCCCAGCGCCTCCACCTCGGCGGGGGTGCGTACGTAGAGGCGGCGCTCGGGGACGGAGCCGGTGAGGAGATACGCCAGCCCGGGGCGCGAGTAGAAGGGGTGCGGCTCCTCGCCCACCAGCGTTACCTGGGCGGCGGGGTCGCGCTCGCGGAGGGCCTCGGCGGCGGAGAGGCCGGCGATCCCCGTCCCCACCACCACGTAGCGCCGCATCAGGCGCCCCCGGCGTCGCGGTGGAAGCTCAGCACCCCGCGCGGGCAGCGGGCCACGCACTCGCCGCAGAGGATGCAGTGGCTCTCCAGCACCGGCATCGCCCGGCGCGCGTAGCTCCGCACGTCGATCCCCACCGGGCAGTTGTACCCGCAGATCCCGCACTGCACGCACCGCCCCGCCGCGGCCTCCACGTGGCTCCCCGCCAGGAGGCGGAGCCGCTCCGCGTCGGTGGGGAGGGGCCCGCGGCCGCCCGGCTCGACCCCCGCCCCGGGCTCGCTCCCCCGGGCCACGAGGACGAGAAGGGCG
>DATACF010000050.1:0-5212 GCA_036259235.1 Longimicrobium sp.
GGTCGCTCCGGGCGGCGGCCGCGGCGGCGTCGTTCGCCATCCTCCTCTACTACGGCGTCGCCAACCTCGCCGCCTGGCGGATGCCGGCCGGGGCGCGCCTCTACCCCCGCTTCGTCCCCGCGCTGGGGCTCGTGGCGTGCGGCGTCCTGGCCGCCGCGCTCCCGCCCCGGACGGCGCTCGCCGGGGTGGCGGTGCTCGCCGCCGGCTTCGTCGTGCGCGCGCTCGTGCGGGGGCTCGCACGGACGGAGCGCGGGGACTAGATTCGTCGCCAACGGTCCGGCCATTCGCGCCGGACGGACGCTCCGCACGACCCGCTTCCGCGGCGCTCCTCACCCTCGCAGGCTGGCTCCCCCCATGGCGCAGACCGCCGCACCGGCCGCCCCGCTCCTCGACCGCGGCGTCGAGGTCGAGACCCCCGAGCACGTCGCCATCGGCTACGTCCTGGCCGACCTGGGGTCGCGCTTCGCGGCGCTCCTGATCGACTTCCTGATCCTGATCGGCGGCGGGCTCCTCTTCGGGTTCGGGCTCCCCTGGCTGATGGACGAGCTCGGGATCCTCCCCGAGGCGCTGGAGGGGGCGTGGACGGCGATCCTGGTGGCGCTCGGCTTCCTGTGGACGTGGGGGTACTTCGTCTACTTCGAGGGGCTGCGCGACGGGCAGACGCCGGGGAAGAAGCGGATGGGGATCCGCGTGGTGCAGGACGGCGGCTACCCCGTCGACGTCCGCGGCGCCGCCATCCGCAACCTCCTCCGCCTGGTCGACATCCAGCCCGGCGCCACCTGCCTCTTCGGCGGCGCGGTGATGATGCTCCACCCGCAGACCAAGCGGCTGGGCGACCTGGCCGCGGGGACGGTGGTCGTCCGCGAGCGCACCGACGCCCCCCTCCCCGAGGAGGCCGCCGTGGCGGGTGACGGGGCGGCGGTGGGCCCGCCCCGCCTGGCCGAGGCCGAGTGGTCGGCGCTCTCGCAGTACGTGGCCCGCCGCGAGGGGCTCGCCCCGGAGGTGCGCGCGCCGCTCTCCATGCGCATCCTGGCCCACCTCGACCGCCACTTCGCCGACCACCCCCAGCGCCGCGTCCTGGCCCCCGACGCCTTCCTGGTCGTGGCGCACCGCGAGGAGAGCGCGCGGCGGGCGGCCTCGGGGGCGGTGGCGCGCGGGGGGAGCGGGCAGGCGCGGACGCTGTTCCGCCGCCAGAAGGGGACGTGGGAGGCGTACCGCGACCTCCTGGGCCGGGCGCAGCGCGACGGGCTGGCGAAGCTCCCCGAGCACGAGGTCTCGCGCTTCGGGGCGCTCTACCGCGAGGTGGCGGCCGACCTGGCGCGGGCGCGCACCTACGGCGGCTCGCCGGAGCTCCTCTACACGCTGGAGCGGGCGGTGGGGGGCGGGCACAACCTCCTCTACCGCCCCGAGGCGCGCACCTGGGCGGCGCTGAAGCACTGGCTGGTGGCGGGCTTCCCGGCGCTGGTGCGGAAGCGGTGGCGGCCGGTGGCGCTGGCGTCGGCGCTCTTCTACGTCCCGGCGCTGATCTCGTTCGGCGCCACGGTGGCCGAGCCGGCCATCGCCCGCGACTTCGTGGGGCCCGAGATGATGGTGCGGGTCGAGGAGTCGGTCGAGAAGGAGGCGCGGGGCGAGGGGTACGTCGAGGAGGAGGTGCCGCTGATGCCGCTGTTGGCGTCGCGGCTGGTGTCGAACAACGTGCAGGTCACCTTCCTGGCCTTCGCGGCGGGGATCCTCGCCGGGCTGGGGACGGTGTGGGTCCTGGTGCTGAACGGGGTCCTCCTGGGGACGGTGTCGGCGCTCTTCCACAACGAGGGGACGCTGCTGCACCTCTACACCTTCGTCCTCCCGCACGGGGTCATCGAGCTCACCGCCATCTGCATCGCGGGGGGCGCGGGGCTGTGGATGGGGTCGGGGATGCTCCTTCCCGGGCGCCAGACGCGGGGGCAGGCGCTGGTGGAGCGGGCGCGCGAGGGGGTGTCGATGATCGCGGGGACGGCGATGCTCCTGGTCTTCGCGGGGCTCATCGAGGGGTTCATCTCCCCCTCCGACCTCCCGCGCCCCGCCAAGCTGGCCCTCGCCGCCGTCTTCGCGCTCATCCTCGCCGCGTACCTCGCCTTCTCCGGCCGCGACGCGGCGGCGCGGGCGGCGGTGGAGGAGGTCGCGGCGCGGTAGGGCGGGGCGGTTCGCGTCGCCCGGCTTCGATGGAATCTCACGCAGAGGAGCAGAGCCAGCAGAGAACTTCGCAGGTTCTCCGCTGGCTCTGCTTCTTTGTGATACGAATCCGCGTGAGTCTGCGGTTCTTCCGGATTCGGCATGAGTGATACCCGATGCCGCATCGGATAGTGCAGTCGATCTCGCCCACGATCGGGGTCTCGTGCACGCTCAGGCCGTGGCAACTGCGTAATCGGGGGGATGTGGAGCAGGGGCCGGCTTCCGCGCCGACACCCTCCTGATTCCGTGGTTTGCGATCCTCGAGGGCGCGCACGCGGCCGGGCGCGGATCGGCCAGAGGAAGGACCGAAGGGGCCTCTTCGAAAAAGTTTCGATACTCATCTCCGCCTCCGGTTCCACGGTGGAACGCGGGCTCTTCCTCTCCCGGATGCGGCTGCCTCTCCGCGCCTGCTCTGCACATTCCGTCCAGGGAACGGGTGTGAGGATTGTTATTCTGTGCTACCGATGGCGTGTTGGGAGAAGGATGTTTGGTGAAGTTTTATCTAAAATGTGTAAAATCAGGTAGTTGGATGTTGTTTGTCTTAGATTGTTAGTCTGGAAAGGGGATTGTAGATTCCGGGCGGGGCACCGCCGTCCGGCGGCCGTCCCGGCGCCTCGGGCGAGTCCCCGAGCATGCATGGAGGTAAATCATGCTTCGACTGCGTTTCGTTCCGGCCGTCGCGACCGGCCTTGTCCTCTCCGCGTGCGCGGACTTCAGCAACGGGCCGACGGGCCCCTCCCCGATGGGGCCCAGCCTCGCCACGTCGGTGTACTCGGCGCAGATCGTCATCAACGAGGTGATGGTCGACCCGTCGGCCGTGGCGGACACGGACGGCGAGTGGTTCGAGGTGCACAACCTCGGCGCCTCGGCGGTGAGCCTCCAGGGGTGGACGATCGCCTCCAACAACGACGCGTCCCAGACCATCTCCTCCGCCGTCTCGGTCCCGGCCGGCGGCTACGTCGTGCTGGCGAGGAACGGGAACGGGGCGACCAACGGGGGCGTCACCGAGCACTACGCGTACAGCACCCTCACCCTCGCGAACACCTCCGACTGGCTGGCGCTCCGCGACGGCAGCGGCGCCAGCGTCGACTCGGTGGCGTGGGCGACCGCCATGCCCGCGGGGGCCACCCGGGGCGTCAGCGACCCGCTGATCGTCAACCTGGACGCCAAGGGGACCAACTGGCACACCGCGACCTCGACCTACGGGGCGGGCGACGAGGGGACGCCGGGCGGGCGCAACGACGGGAAGCGCGGGGCGCTCGTCGTCCGGATCATCGACGCCGGGCAGGCCGACGCGATCCTGATCGAGAACGGGGCCTCGCGCGTGGTCCTCGACGCGGGGCAGGGGATGGGCCGCATGGCCAACCTGATCGCCGAGTTCGGGATGGCCGGCGAGACCATCGACATGATGATCATGTCGCACGCCCACTACGACCACCACGGCGGGCTGCGGGAGTTCTTCAAGACGGCGCACGACATCTCGATCCCGCTCTTCTTCGAGAACAAGGACGCGCAGGTGAGCTCCACGCTGGCGGAGCTGCGCGACTCGATCGCGGCGCGCGCCGGCCGCAGCGAGCTGGACTACCGCGACACCGACGACCCCTGCGGCACCGGCGCGTCGATCTGCACCTTCACGCTCGACGGCGGCGCGAAGCTGCACATGATGAAGCCGAAGCCCACCGGCGACCCCAACGACCGCTCCGTCCCGATCAAGCTGGTGGGCCCCGACAGCGCCTCGTTCACCATGTGGCTCTCGGGCGACGCGGAGCACGCGGCCATCGCGTACTTCGACGCCGCCGGCTACGACGTGTCGCCGGGGATGAACGTCGACGTGGTGAAGGGGAACCACCACGGGTCGTGCAACGGGATCAACAGCCGCTTCCTCGACATGACGACCCCGAGCTGGATCACCTTCGGGGTGAGCGCCACCAACGGCTACCACCACGTGCACACGCAGACCAAGGACCTGCTCACGGCGCGTTCGGTCCCCTGGTACCGCTCCGACGGCAACGGCCGCATCACCTTCACCACCTCCGGCACCCCCGGCGGCGGGTACTCCGTCGCGGTCGAGAAGGGGAGCGTGAGCATGGCCGGCGCCGGGGACGAGACCTCCAGCCAGACGGAGTGCTCGAGCCTGTAGGGAGCCGGCTCGCGGTCCCGGGCTCTTCGGAAAAAGGTCTCACACAGAGGCACGGAGGCACAGAGGACGTGGGGTTCTCTGTGCCTCCGTGTCTCTGTGTGAGACTTCTGCTTTTGCCCGTTCAGGCGACGGCGGACGGGGCGGGCGCCTCGGCGAAGGTCTCGGCCTGGAGGGTGACGCGGCCGGTGCGGGGGGCGGCGTACATGAGCTGGTAGGCGCGCTGGAGCGCCTGGTTGAGGTCGGCGGGGGGCGTGACGCAGGTGACGGCGCCGATGGCGAGCGGGGGGACGCGCGCCTCGCCGCGGGGAAGGGCCTCGAGCGCGGCGCGGAGGCGCTCGAGGGCGCGGGCGGCGGCGTCGGGGCCGGCGCCGGGGAGGAGGAGGGCGAGCTCGCGCCCGCGGGGGCGGGCCACCACGTCGCTGGCGCGGAGGGTGGCGCGCGCCGTCTCGGCCACGCGCTCGGGCCACCCCTCGGACGCGCCGTCGTCGGGGGAGGGGGGCGCGTCGACGTAGGCGAGGGTGAGCGGCTGGCCCTCGGCGAGGAGGCGGGCGAACTCGCTCGGCGGCCGCGTAGAACGACCCGCCGCCCACCTCGCCCCCGGCGGCGCGCGCGGGGTCGGCGCGGCGGGCGGCCTCGGCGGCCAGGAGGGCGACGACGGCGAAGATCACCAGCCGCACCGTGGCGTTCCAGTACGGGACGAAGGCGTGCGAGTACGGCCGCCCCCAGAGGCGGTCCATCGCCAGCCAGAGCGCCGCGCACACCAGCGCCACGAAGAGCCCCCGCCACCGCCCGCCCCGCGCGCCGGCCAGCGCCGCCGCGGGGAGGTAGAAGGCGCTGAAGCTGAGCTCGGGCCCGGTGACC
>DATACF010000051.1:0-10739 GCA_036259235.1 Longimicrobium sp.
GTCATCGCGCGGCCGCGGCCCGCACCCCCCCGGTGATGCCGTTAGCCTCCATCCACGCGGCGAAGTCGGCCCTCGCCCGCTCCGACAGCATCTGCCGCTTGCGGTCCTTGTCGCGCACGTGCTCGTCCAGCGGGTCCAGCAGGCCGAAGTTGCTGTTCATCGGGGCGAAGTGCGCCGGATCGCTGTCGCGCAGGTAGCGCATCAGCCCGCCCAGCATGGTGGTCGGCGGGGGGACGGCGGGCTCCATCCCCCGGACGACGCGGTCCAGGTTGGCCGCGGCGAGAATCCCCGTCGCGGTCGATTCCGTGTACCCCTCCACGCCCGTGATCTGTCCGGCGAAGAGCAGCTCCGGCCGGCCGCGCAGGGAGCCGTGCGTCGACAGGCGCGCGGGAAAGTTGAGGTAGGTGTTGCGGTGGATGGACCCCCAGCGCAGGAACTCCGCGTCGGCCAGCCCGGGGATCATCCGGAAGATGCGCTTCTGCTCCGGGATCTTCAGCCGCGTCTGGAAGCCCACCAGGTTCCACATGTTCCCCGCGCGGTCCTCGCGGCGGAGCTGGACGACGGCCCACGCGCGCTTTCCGTCCCACTGCGGGACGGGGAGCCCCACCGGCTTCATCGGCCCGAAGCGGAGCGTGTCGGCCCCGCGGTGCGCCATCACCTCGATGGGCAGGCAGCCCTCGAAGTAGGGGACGTTCTCCCAGTCGTGCCCCTCGTGCTCCTGCCCGCCCTTCAGCGCGTCGATGAAGGCCTCGTACCGCTCCCTGGTCATCGGCGCGTTCAGGTAGTCCTGGTCGCCGCCCTTTCCCCAGCGCGACGCGTAGAACATCTCCGACAGGTCCAGGGATTCGTGCGAGACGACGGGGGCGATGGCGTCGAAGAAGGCCAGCCCCTCGTCCCCCAGCGCGCGGCGGATGGCGGCGGAGAGCGCGTCCGAGGTCAGCGGACCGGTCGCGACGATGGCGGGCCCGTCCGGGAGTTCCGCCACCTCGTCGCGGACCACGCGGATGCGCGGGTGCGACTGGATGGCGGCCGTCATCCGCTCCGCGAACTCGCGGCGATCGACGGTGAGCGCGGTGCCGCCGGGGATGCGGGCCTCGCGCGCGCAGGCCAGCAGCAGCGAGCCGCCCACGCCCAGCGCGTCCATCTCCACCTTCAGCAGGCCGTGGGCGTTGTGCGGATCCTCGGACTTGAAGGTGTTGGAGCAGACGATCTCGCCCAGCATGTCCGTGTGGTGCGCGGGGGTGCCGCGCACCGGGCGCATCTCGTGGAGCGTGACGTCGTGCCCGCGCTCCGCCAGCTGGTACGCCGCCTCCGAGCCCGAGAGCCCGCCTCCCACCACCGTGACTTCCGCCATCCGCCTGTCCTCCGATTTACCGCTATGAAGAAGTTCCGCTGAACCGCGAGCTGCGAACAGCAACTGCAACGACAGTCCTGGGCATGTCCCTCCGCTGCGCTCCGGGCCGGGCTGCGGGCGCCGTAGGAAACGATACTACCGTTTCCAACGGCGCGGAGCCCCTGGCGGACTCCATGCACTCCGCCGCTCCGTCGCGAAGGGCCGTCCCCTGCGCATTCCCCCCCGCCAGGGTCTCCGCCCTTCGGGCCCGCATCCCTCATGCAACGGCACAGGCGGCCGAAGCCGCGTCGCGCGCCACGACCGCCCTGAATTACGCCGTTTCCATTGCCCTTCCCCCCTCTCCCGCGCAGCGGGGGAGGGGCCGGGGTAGGGGGCCGCCGCGGCATGCGCCACCACCTGCCGAAGCGCCCCGATGCCGTCCAGGGAGTCCGCGCAGGCGGACTTCGCGCCGTTGTTGCCGCGACGCCGCGACTTCAGTCGCCCGCGAGGCCTACTTCCGCTTCGTCCCCTTCTTCGCCGCGCTCCCCGCCGCCTTCCGCGCCGCGCCCGCCGTCTTCGACTTCACCGTCTTCCGCGCGGCCCCGGCCTTCTTGTCCGCCGCGGCCGTCTTCCGCGCGCCCGCCGTCTTCTTCGCCGCCGGGCCCGCCGTCTTCCGGGCCGCTCCTGCGCGGCCGCGGGCGGACTTCTTCCCCTTCGGCGCGCTCGCGGCGCGCTCGGCCAGCAGGGGGAGCGCCGCCTCGAGCGTGAAGTCGTCGGGGGATACACCCTTGGGGAGGGAGGCGTTCACGTCGCCGTGCTTCACGTACGGTCCGTAGCGCCCCTCCCAGAGCGTCACCGGCTCCCCGTCGGCCGGGTGGGCGCCCAGGGTGCGGAGCGGCTCCACCTTGTTCCGCGCCCGCCCGCCCTTGGGCTGCGACAGGAGCTCCAGCGCCCGCTCCAGCCCCACGGTGTAGACGTCGTCGCTCTTCTGCAGCGAGCGGAAGTCGCTCCCCGCCACCACGAAGGGCCCGAAGCGCCCCACCCCCGCCTTCACCTCGTCCCCCGTCTCCGGGTGCCGCCCCAGCGTCCGCGGGAGCGAGAGCCACCGGAGCGCCGCCTCCAGCGTCACGTCCGACGGGCTCATCCCCTTCGGGAGCGACGCCCGCTTCGGCTTCGGCTCCTCCTCCGTCGCCTCGCCCAGCTGCACGTACGGCCCGAAGCGCCCCTGGAGCATGAGGACGGGCTTCTTCGTCTCCGGGTCGCTCCCCAGGACGTCCGGCCCCTCCGTCTTCGCCCGCACCAGCTGCCCCACCTGCTCCTCCGAGAGGTCCGCCGGGGCGATCCCGTCCGGGAGCGACGCCGTCACCACCCCGTCGCCGTCGCCCGACTCCACGAAGGGGCCGTACTTCCCGATCCGCACCCGCGCCGGGAGCCCCTCCAGGAACACCGTCGACGCCTCGCGCGGGTCGATCTCCGCCTGCCCCCGCTGCACCAGCTCCCCCAGCCCCTCGGGGCCGTGGAAGAAGTCGTTGAGGTACGGGAGCCACGCCGCCTCGCCGTCCGCGATCTCGTCGAGCTGCTCCTCCATCCGCGCCGTGAAGCGCGTGTCCACCAGGTGGGGGAAGTGCCGCTCCAGGAGCGCGGTGACCGCGAAAGCCGTGAAGGTCGGCACCAGCTGGTTCGACTGCCGCTCCACGTAGCCGCGGTCGATGATCGTCCCGATGATCGACGCGTAGGTGCTGGGGCGGCCGATCCCCTCCGACTCCAGCGTCTTCACCAGCGTCGCCTCGGTGTAGCGCGCCGGCGGCTGCGTCTCGTGCTTCAGCGCCTCCAGATTGCGCAAGGAGAGCCGGTCGCCGCGGGCGAGCGCCGGGAGCGGCTCCTCGCGGTCCTCCAGCGCCGCGTCGGGGTCGTCCGACCCCTCCACGTAGGCGCGGAAGAACCCCGCGAAGTCGATCCGCTTCCCCGAGGCCCGGAAGATCGCGTCCTCCGCCTCGATCTGCGCGGTGAGGAAGGTCAGCCGCGCGTCGGCCATCTGGCTGGCGACGGTGCGCTTCCAGATCAGCTCATAGAGGGCCGCCTCCTGCCCCGAGAGCCCCGTCTCCTCCACCGTGCGCATCTCCGTCCCCGCGGGGCGGATGGCCTCGTGGGCCTCCTGCGCGCCCTTGGTGGTGGTGGTGAACTGGCGGGGCTGCGGGCTGAGGTACGGCTCGCCGTAGAGGGCGCGGATGCGGCTCCGGGCCGCGCGGATCGCCTGGTCCGAGAGGTGGACCGAGTCGGTCCGCATGTAGGTGATGTACCCCTCCTCGTACAGCCGCTGCGCGATCCGCATGGTGTCTCGCGAGCTGAGGCGGAGCTTGCGGTTGGCCTCCTGCTGGAGCGTCGAGGTCGTGAACGGCGCGTACGGGCGGCGGACCGAGGGCTTCTCCTCCGTCTCGCCCACCTTCCACGCCCCGGCGCGCAGCCGCTCGGCCAGGGAGCGCGCGTCGTCTTCCCCCAGGAGGACGACGTCGCGGGTCTTGAGCCGCCCGGTCGTCTCGTCGAAGTCGCGCCCGGTGGCGACGCGCTTCCCGCCCACCGACTGGAGGACGGCGGAGAACGTCCCCTCGGCCCCCTTGGCGAGGAGCGCCTTGAGGTCCCAGTACGTCCCCGAGCGGAAGGCCCGCCGCTCGCGCTCGCGCACCACCAGGAGGCGCACCGCCACCGACTGCACGCGGCCGGCGGAGAGCCCGGTGGCGATCTTCTTCCACAGGAGCGGACTGACGGTGTAGCCCACCAGGCGGTCGAGGATGCGCCGCGTCTCCTGGGCGCGCACCAGGTCGTCGTCGATCCGGCGCGGGTGCTCCAGGGCGGCGCGGATGGCCTCGGGGGTGATCTCGTGGAAGACGATCCGCGTCACGGGCACCTTGGGGGCCAGCACCTCCACCAGGTGCCACCCGATGCTCTCGCCCTCGCGGTCTTCGTCGGTGGCCACCACCAGCTCGTCGGCGTCCTTGAGGAGCTGCCGGAGCTCGGCGACCACCTTCTTCTTCCCCGCGGGGACGACGTAGACGGGCTCGAAGTCCTTTTCCAGGTTGACCCCCAGCCGCGCCCACTCCTTCCCCTTGAGCGACGGCGGGATCTCGCTCGCCGACTCGGGGAGGTCGCGGACGTGCCCCATCGAGGCCGCCACCTGGTACCCCGAGGGGAGGAAGCCCCGGATCGTCTTCGCCTTGGTGGGAGACTCCACCACCACCAGCTTCTTGTGCTTCGCGGCCATCGTGCGGGTCAAGCCCGGTTCCGTTCGGATGTTTGCGCCGCGGAAGGGCTCCGGGCGCGGATGAATCGTTCGATCTGCTCCGCGACTTCCGCGGGTGTGGCGCCCTCCGTCGGAACGGCGAGCCCGGCGCGGGCGTAGAGCGGCGTCCTTTGTTCCAGCAGCCGTCGCGCGGCCCCCAGTGGATCGGGACCGGCGAGCAAGGGGCGTTCCCCGGGGGCGGTCCCGGCGCGGCGCACCGCCTCCTCGGCCGAGACGACGAGCCACACGGCGAGCGTCTCCGGGCCGAGCGATTCGAGGAGCGCGGGGTGGGTGATCCACCCCCCGCCCGGCGAGAGGACGACGCCCCTGCGCACCGCCACCTCCGCCGTCGCCTCCGCCTCCATCCGGCGGAAGGCCGCCTCGCCGCGCGCCGCGAAGATCTCGGCGACGGTCGTCCCGGCCCGCCGCTCGATCTCCCGGTCGAGGTCGACGTGCGCCCACCCCAGCCGCCGCGCCAGCTCCGCCCCCACCGCCGTCTTCCCCGACGCCATGAACCCCACGAGGACGACGCGCTCCACCGCCTGGGACTCCGGGGCTTCGCGAGACGTTCCGCCGGGTGCCTCGTCCGTCATCGCGTTGGGGTCGGGATCAGGATTCGGAGGATCGGCATCGGATCGGGAGACGGCCTCTCCCGCGCGGCCCCGGCCACCCCACCCGCGGTTGAAACCGGGGGCTGGAACTTCACGAAGTCCGCCTTCGCGGACTCCCCGCCGCCGGCCCCATCACGACGACCGGCACGCCGCGCCGCACCATCCCCTCGGCGGCGCGCGTTCCTTCGCGGTTGCACCGGATTCTGCGACGCGCATCGGATCGAGGCGCATCGACCGGCCCTCCCACCGCGGCCCGCGACGAGGAGTCCGCGAAGGCGGACTTCGTGCCGTTCCAGGCGCGGTTTCAACCGGAACGGGGGACCCTCGGGGACGCACCGGAGTCCGTCGACACCGCCCTCGATCACGTCCCCGACGACGCCGTCCCGCCCGCCCTACACCCCCGCGTACGCTCCCCGCTCCCGGATCCGCTCCAGGTATCCCTCGAAGTTCCGCCGCAGCTCCCCCAGCGAGTCGCCGCCGAACTTCTCCAGCACCGCGTCGGCCAGGACGATCGCCACCATCGCCTCGGCGACGACGCCCGCCGCGGGGACGGCGCAGACGTCGCTCCGCTCGCGCACGGCCTCGGCCGCCTCGCCGGTGCGGAGGTCCACCGTCCCCAGCGGGCGCATGAGGGTGGAGATCGGCTTCATCGCCGCGCGGACCACCAGCGGCTGCCCTGTGGTGATCCCCCCCTCCACCCCGCCCGCGTGGTTCGACACCCGTCCGTATCCCCCGCCCCGCTCCGCCGCCCCGTCGAGGGTGATCGCGTCGTGCACCCGCGACCCCGGCCGCAGCGCCGCCTCGAAGCCGAGCCCGATCTCGACCCCCTTGATCGCCTGCACCGACATCAGCGCCCCGGCCAGCCGCCCGTCGAGCTTCCGGTCCCACGAGACGTGCGCCCCGAGCCCGGCGGGAAGGCCGCGGGCCACCACCTCGACGACGCCCCCCAGCGTGTCCCCGTCGCGCTTCGCGGCGTCGATGGCGTCGATCATCGCCCCCTCGGCCTCCGGGTCGAGGCAGCGCACCGGAGAGGGGTCCGACGCCGCGTTCAGGTCGGCGGGGAGCGCCGAGGGAGGACGGGCCACGATCCCCCCGAGGGAGACCACGTGCGACCCCACCGCGATCCCCAGCTCCGCCAGGAGCCGCTTCGCCAGCGCCCCGGCGGCCACCCGCATCGTCGTCTCGCGCGCCGAGGCCCGCTCCAGGACGTCGCGGGCGTCGGTCCGGTCGTACTTGAGCGCCCCCACCAGGTCCGCGTGCCCCGGGCGGGGGAAGAAGACCCGGCGCATCGCCTCGTCGTCGCCCTGGCTCTCGACCGGCGCGGGCGACATGGCGTCGGTCCAGTTGGCCCAGTCGCGGTTGCGGACCAGGAGCGCCACCGGCGAGCCCAGCGTCTCGCCGTGGCGGACCCCCGAGAGGATCTCGGCGCGGTCCGACTCGATCCGCATCCGCCCCCCCCGGCCGTACCCCCCCTGGCGCCGGCGGAGCTCGCGGTCGATCCCGTCGGCGTCGAGGGGGAGCCCCGCGGGGAGCCCTTCGACCGTGCAGAGGAGGGCGGGCCCGTGCGACTCGCCGGCGGTGGTGAAGCGGAAGCGGTTCATGGTCCCCAAAAAGAACAGCGGGGGGCCGGCGTCCGCCAGCCCCCCGTGCGTCGGTCGAGCGAAAACCGGCTAGTTCGGCGACAGGTCCTGCGACGTCACCTGCAGCGCCACCACCCCCTTCGGGGTCAGCGCGTAGAGGCGGAGGTTGACGTTCGGCGGGTCGGTGGGCGCCCGCGGCGCCACCGCCAGCGCGCCGACCACCGCGTCGCGGATGTAGAGCCGCTTCACCCGGAAGAAGTTGAAGTGGTCGACCACGTCCACGTACGCCCCCCGGTCGTCGATCCCGGAGACGAACGACAGCCGCGGCGAGCCGCCCGGATAGGTGGCGCCGTCGGGGTGCATCGCCACCCCGCCGGCCGGGACGCCGCTGTGCACCACGCCCTGGAGGCGCCCCTCGGGGGTGAAGTAGTAGGCCTCGCTCCCCCGCGCGATCCCCAGCGAGCCGTCGCGGTTGAGCCCCACCCCGATCACCCGCTCGGCCGCGTTCGAGATCAGGTCGCGCACGTCGGCCCGCAGGATCAGCGAGTCGCCGCTGGCCTCGAAGAGCGGGATCCGGCCCAGCGCCCGCACCCCCTCGCCGACGGCCACGAAGCGCCGGTTCCCGCTGACCGCCACGAAGGTGGTGTCCCCGAAGCCGACCTCCTCGATGTCCGCGCCGATGTCGAGGCGCGTGTCCCACTTCCCGCCCGCGGCGTTCGGCGGGAGCATCCGCATCCGCGTCAGCTCCGTCGACACCGAGTCCACCGTCCCCGAGACGCAGAAGCCGGGGTCCACGGTGTCGCCGAAGCGGCGGCGCGGGCAGACCATCACCCACTTGGGCGCGTCGAGGTGGAACGACGAGTCGGCGTTGACCACCAGCGCCCGCCCCGGCGTGTGCCGGTCGACGTAGCCGGTGAAGATCTCCGAGCGGAGCTTGTTGCCGTCGTAGATCCGCACCGTCCCGTCGGCCGCCGCCGGAGTGGGCTTGGTCGAGTAGACCAGGAGCCCGTTGGAGGCCTGCGCGATGAACTGCGGCCGGTCGGAGTAGTCGAACGCCTGCACCGCGGTGACGCGCTCGCCCTCGAACTCCACCGAGAAGAGCCGCTCGTTGCGGGTGAAGATGCGCTTCTCCTCGGCCTCGCGGAGGACCCCGCCCCGCAGCGGGACCACCGAGATGTTGGTGCCGCCGCTGTTGGCCACGTAGAGCGAGTCGCCCGAGCGGCCCACGTTCAGCCCCCACGGGTGCGAGCCCACGAGCACCGGCGCGGCGTACGTGGTGGCGCCCAGCGGGAGCACCTCGACGCGGTTGCGCGTGTAGTTCGACAGGAAGATCCGCGTCCCGTCGGCCACCAGGTCGGCCAGGACGTCGCCCGGGTTGGGGAACGCCACCGTCCGGCCGCGCGCGATGAAGGTGTTGAAGAGCCGCCCCGGGACGTCCGCCAGCCGCGACCCCTGCGGGCCCGCGCGGCAGGGGAGCTGCTGCGGGGTGTTCGGCGCGATCGCCGCGCCGCAGTTCCGCGACGGGTCGATCGCGTACGCCGTCACCTCGAGCGACAGCGTCAGCGTGTCGAGCCCCGAGAGCGGGACCTGGCTGAGCGGGAACCAGAGGGTGTCGCTCACCTCGCGGACCCGCCGGTGGAGGACCGCCAGGGTGTCGGCCCCGCCCACCCGGCGGCGGATCGCCAGGATGGTGGCGCCGATCGAGTCGACCCGCGTCTCGTCGGTCGCCGAGACCACCACCGCCACCGAGTCGTCGGTCTCGCTCCGCGCCGCGGCGATGAGCGAGAAGGTCGTCCGCGGCCCGATCCGGTCGTCGGCGGGCGGGAGGATGACGACGTCGACCGGGCGCCCGTTCCCCGTCACGTTGCTCCCCGAGATCGCCGTCACCTCCATCCGGAGGCTCCCCTGGACGTTGGGGACGGGGATGACGACCACCGAGTCGACGGCCGCGGTCGAGCCGCCCAGCGTCAGCGTGGTGTCGAAGGCGAAGGCGCCCGTGGTGCGCAGCCGCACCGAGCGGAGGAGGTCGATGCGGTCCTCGGCGCGGATCCGCGCGCGGATCTCCGTCCCGCCGCGGAAGGTGGCCGCCGGCGCGGGGGCCGAGATCTCCACCCGCGGGCCCCCGACGTTGATCCGCGCCGTGTCGGCGCGCGTCCGCCCCGCCGTGTCGGTGGCCGTGACGACGATCATCACGTTCCGCTCGGGGGTGGAGTCGGTGGTCGCCAGGAGGTAGCGCGAGAGCGTCGTGTCGACCACCGCGCGGGTCCCGGCGAGGTCGACCGTCTTGAGCACGTAGCGGTGCGCCTTGAAGTCGTTCCCCAGGTCGGGGTTGCCGCGCATCACGTACCCCTCGAAGGTCACCGTCTTCAGCGCCCGGTTGTCGCCCACGCGGGCGCGGACGAAGACCGAGTCGGCCACCGCGACCGTCGTCCCGCTGTCGGCCGGGAACTCGATGGCCACCGTCGGGTCGACGGTGTCGGAGGTGTTGTTCCCGCCCCCGCCTCCGCCGCCCCCACCGCCGCCCCCGCCCCCGCCGCCGCCCGGGTCGACGAACGCGTTGCCGCCCTCGCACGCGGCCAGCGCCGCCGTCACAACAAAGATGGAGAGCGCGCCGGCCAGCCGCCGCGCCAGATCGGTCGGGAACACGGAACTACCTCCGGTGAGAGTCCTGCGAAGCCGGGAGCGCATTACGCCGTCTCCTCGACGATGTGGGGCGTGACCATGATCAGGAGGTCGCGCTTGATCTCGCGGTTCCGGGTGGTCCGGAACAGCGCCCCCAGGAAGGGGATGTCCATCAGGAAGGGGATGCCGGTGCGCGTCTGGTCGAGCTCGGTGACGGTGAGGCCGCCGATGACGGCCGTCTCCCCGTCGCGCACCATCACGCGGGTGTCGCCCTGCTGCTGGCGGAACTGCACGCCGATGTCGCCCTCGGCGGCCACGGCGCTGGAGCGCTCGGCGTGGAGCTGGAGGAGGATCCGCCGGTCGGCCGTCACCTGCGGGGTGACGATCAGCCGGATCCCGGTCTCCACCAGCTCGGCGGTGGCGCGCGGGAGCCCGCCCCCCGCCCCGCCCGCGCCGGCGTTGGCCGACCCCAGGTCGACCACGCGGATGGGCGTGCGCTCGCCGACCCAGATCTCCGCCTCGTGGTTCGAGGTCGTCGTCACCACCGGGGCGGCCTGGACGTCGGAGAGCTCGGCGCCCTGGAGGGCGTCGATGAAGGTGATCAGCGTGTAGCGGCCCAGGACCAGCGAGATCACCGTCTCCAGCGCCGGGTCCTGCACCCGGGCGTTGGCGTTGCCGAGCGCGGCGATCGAGTTGCCGCCCAGCGAGACCAGGTTGTCGTCGGTGAACGACCCCGGGTTGCTGGGGTCCGGCACCGAGACGAGCTCGTTGAGCGAGTTCCCGCGCGAGTCCTTGAGGTCGTAGGTGATCCCCAGCGCCTCGGTGTTCGTGCGGTTGATGAAGATGATCTTGGCCTGGATGGAGACCTGCGGGGTGCGGACGTCGAGCTGCTCCACCAGCCGGGCGAAGTCCTCGACCACCGCGGCCACGTCGGTGACCACCAGGGTGTTCGTCGTCTGGTTGACGCTCACCGAGCCGCGCTCGGTCTTCAGCGGCTCCAGCGTCTCCGACATCTCGCGGACCGGGACGTAGTTGATCCGGAAGGTCCGCGTCACCAGCGGCTCCAGGCTCTCGCGCTCGGCCAGCTTGTCGATGGAGTCGACGCGGATGATCCCGCTGGGGAGCTCCTCGGCCGCCAGCCCGTACGCCTGCAGCAGCGTGCGGAGCGCCTCGTCCCACGGCTGGTTCTCGAAGGCCACGTACTCCACCCGGATCCCCGCCACCTCGGCGCCGGGGACGATGGAGCGCCCGGTCAGCTCGGCGAACGAGGCCAGGACGTCGCGCATGTCCGTGTTCTCGAAGGTCACGGTGATGCG
>DATACF010000052.1:0-2541 GCA_036259235.1 Longimicrobium sp.
GACCCGCCGCGCCTCAGAGCGTGAGCGAGCCGCCCGGCTGGAGCACCTCGACGCGGGCGCGCTCGCCGACGAGCTGGCGGAAGCCGTCGGTGCTCTGCTCGATGAGGGGAAAGGTGTCGTAGTGCATCGGCACCACCACCGCGGGCTCGATCATCTCCACGGCGCGGGCGGCGTCCTCGGGCCCCATGGTGAAGTTGTCGCCGATGGGGAGGAGGGCGACGTCGACCGAGCCGCGGAGGAGCTGGAGGTCCATGATCAGCGCGGTGTCGCCCGCGTGGTAGATCCGCTCGCCGGAGTTGAGCGAGATCAGGAACCCCGAGCAGTCGGTGGTGAACGCCCCCTCGTCGTCGCCCGCGATGGAGCCGGTGTGGAGCGCGGGGGTCAGCTTGACGCGGCCGAAGTCGAAGACGTGCGCCCCGCCGATGTTCATCCCGTGCCCCTTCTCGGCCCCCTGCGTCTGGCAGAACGCCACCAGCTCGAAGGTGGAGACGATGGTCGCCCCCGTCTTCTTCGCCAGCGGGACGCAGTCGGAGAAGTGGTCGAAGTGCCCGTGCGAGACGAGGATGTAGTCGAGCCGGTCGACGTCCTTCGTCTTGATGTCGGCCTTCGGGTTCTCGTCGAGCCACGGGTCGATCATGATCCGCGTCCCCTCGTCGGTCTCGAGGGTGAAGCAGGAGTGCCCGTGCCAGGTCAGCGTCGCCATCGGAGCCGGTCTCCTCGCGGGGGAAAGATGCTGGAAAGTCCTAAGTCCTAAGTCCTAAGTGCCGAGTCCGAAGGCGTCGGAGCGCACCGGCTTCGTCGAGCGCCGGAGCCACTCAGGACTTGGGACTCAGGACTCAGGACTTTTCTTCTTCACGCGTTCGCGATCAGCCCCTCGTACCCCGCGGCGTCGAGGAGCTTGCCGGCGTCCGAGGCGTCGCTCGCGCGGACCTTGATCATCCACCCCTCGCCGTAAGGGTCGCTGTTGATGGCGGCCGGGTTGGCGTCGAGCGCGTCGTTGACGGCCACCACCTCGCCCGTGATCGGGGCGTAGAGGTCGGAGACGGCCTTCACCGCCTCGATCGTCCCGAAGCTCTGCCCGGCCGTCACCTGCGCGCCCACCGCCGGCAGCTCCACGAAGACGATGTCGCCCAGCTCGCCCTGCGCGTAGTCGGTGATCCCCACCGCGTACACGCCCTCTTCGCCGGTGCTCTTGAGGTACTCGTGCTTCTCGGTGTAGCGCAGGTCCTGCGGGATGTTGGCCATGGTATATCCTCCACGCGGCGGGTCGGCTCGGGCACGGGTCTGGAACCGGGGAGACAATACGCCCCGGCCCGGGGGGGCGTCAAGCAAGCGGGAGGCCGGGGCAACCTTCCGCCGCCGGGCGGGCACTCAGCCCTGCGGCCACGGACGTTTCCCGGCCTCGCCTTTCCCCGTCTCCCCGCATCCACGACGATGAAGCGACCCACGATCCTCCTCCTCGCCGCGCTGGCGCTGGGCGCCGCGCACCCCGCCGCCGCGCAGTCGCCGCAGCCGGGCCCCGACCGCCCGGTGGACGCCGCCACCCGCACGGCGGTGATCGACGCGCTGGCGAGCGCCCTCAACGAGCAGTACATCTTCGCCGACAAGGCGCGGGAGATGGAGGCGTCCATCCGCCAGCGCGCCCGCCGCGGCGAGTACGACGCCCTCACCGGCTCGCGCGCCTTCGCCGACTCGCTGACGGCGCACCTCCAGGCGGTGAGCCACGACCGGCACCTCCGCGTCCGCTTCTCTCCCGAGCCGATCCCGCAGCGGCGCGGCGCCCCGCCCAGCCCCGAGGAGATCGCGCGCTACCGCGACGAGGCGCGGATCGGGAACCACGGCTTCGAGAAGGTGGAGCGGCTCCCCGGGAACGTGGGGTACCTGGAGATGCGCGGCTTCGCGGGGCCCGAGGCGGCCGGCGAGACGGCCGCCGCGGCGATGACCTTCCTGGCCGGGACCGACGCCCTCATCATCGACCTCCGCCGCAACGGCGGGGGGTCGCCGGGAATGGTGGCGCTCGTCTCCAGCTACCTCTTCGACGAGCCCACGCACCTGAACTCGCTGTACTGGCGCGTGGGCGACCGCACCGAGCAGTTCTGGACGCTCCCGTACGTCCCCGGGCGGCGCTTCGGCTCGGACAAGCCGGTGTACATCCTCACCAGCGACCGGACCTTCTCGGCGGCCGAGGAGTTCACCTACAACCTCCAGAACCTGAAGCGCGCCACGGTCGTCGGCGACACCACCGGCGGCGGCGCGCACCCCGGCGGGACGGTGCGCCTCCACGAGCACTTCGGCGTCTTCGTCCCCCGCGGGCGCGCGGTGAGCCCCATCACCGGGACCAACTGGGAGGGGACGGGGATCCGCCCCGACGTCCCCGTCCCCACCGACCACGCGCTCCAGACGGCGTACGTCGACGCGCTGGCCAAGGTGATCGCCACGCTCCCCGAGGGCGAGCGGAAGCAGGGCCTGACCGAGACGCTGGGGAACGAGCGGCGGAAGCTGGAGGAGATGCGCGGCTTCGCGGGGCCCGAGGCGGCCGGC
>DATACF010000053.1:0-2951 GCA_036259235.1 Longimicrobium sp.
AGAACGTCTTCCCGCGTCCCCTCACTCGGGTCGAGCCACCCGATCCGCCCCCGGTACTTGAGCCCGAACGCCTCGCGGTAGAGCCCCTCGAACGTGCGCGGCTCCGTGTACGCCACGCGGAAGAGGACGAGGTCGTGAGCGGGAACCTCCACCACGGGAGCCGCGTGGGAGAGCCCCGGAACGTCGTGCCCCTCCACGAACGCCGTCACCTCGGGATCGGACACGGTGTCGGCCGCGGCCGGCGGCGCCCTCCGGGGAGGGGCCGGGAGCGCGAGATCGAGCGCGGGAGGCGGCGCCGGCGGGGGGAGCCGGTCGCACCCGGGGGCGAGCGCCAGGACGAGCGGGAGGGCGAGCGCGGCGGCGCGCCGTCCCCGCCGATCCGGCCGCGATGTCGCCCCCGGAGGACACACGCGCGGGGCGCGAACGCGGGCGAAAACGCGCATCCGGCTGCGGATCAACGACTTCGGCGTTCCTGTCCGCATGGCGTTCCCGTTGCTAGGTTCATCCGCCGTCCGAGAGTCGGTGCTCACCGACCTCCCGGACGCGGGGCCGCCGGTCCCGCGCGGTCCCCTCTCCAATCGCCACACGAGCCCAGCCATGCGCACCCCCCTCCGCACCCTCCGCCTCGCCGCCGCCGCCGCCGCCCTGGCGCTGGCCGCCTTCGCCGCCGCGCCGGTCGAGGCGCAGTCGAGCTCCACCACGCGCCGCCCCCCGGCCGTCCCGGCGACGAACACGCTGCGCGCCGCCAACCAGGCGCTGATCGACCAGGCGCTCCGCCAGGCGGGGTTCCGCCCCGGCTGGCTGACGCCGCGCCAGCAGGACGCCCTCGACGACGCCTGGGCCGACCTCCTCCCCGAGGCCAGCCCGCGCCGCTACCGGCTGAACCGCGCACAGGCCACGGCGCTCGTCTACCTGGCGCTGGTGCACGACGACGACCACTACGACGACCGCCCGGGCCCCGGCTACCCCGGCCCCGGCCATCCCGGGGGCGACCGGGCGCGCGAGTGCCGCGAGATGGACCAGCGCGCCTACGCGCTGGGGAACATCGTCGACGCCGAGGGAGCCTCGTTCTTCCTCACCCCCCAGGAGAAGGACCGGGTCCGCTCGCTGGCCCAGGAGCTCCAGCGCACCGCCGTCTCGCGCGGCGACCGCGCCGTGGCCGACCGCGCCGGCGGCGTGATCGCCGCCGTCTCGGAGCCGCTCCCCCACAAGGACCAGGTGCGCCCCCGCGTCCAGTCGCTCAAGCGCGCCCTCGAGGAAGCCTGCGGCCGGTACGACCGCCGCTGACGGATATCGCAGACGTCTGGACGTAGCGCCCACGCGGGGAAGCGGCGCATCTGGGGAGACTGAGTCGCCAGCCGCGGAAAGCGCGAACGGACAGGTCGGAAGAGGGGCTTCGGCTCGTCTTCCGGCCTGTTCGCTTTACCCCGAGTGCGTCAGTGCGTTAGTGCGCTGGTCCTGAGTGCTGAGTCCTAAGTCCTAAGTCCTAAGTGCCCAGTGCCCAGTGCCCAGCCAGGCTTTAACGCGCTCACGCACTCACGCACTTCCCTTCCCCATCGCTTCCGCGATCAGCGCGTACGACCGGAGGCGGGCGGCGAAGTCGTGGGTGACGGTGACGATCAGCACCTCGTCGGCGCCGTAGCGGGCGGCGACGCGGTGGAGCTCGCCGCGGACCTCGTCCGGGGTGCCGGCGATCATCCGGGCGCCGTCGGTGCCCACGGGCGGGGGCGACCACCCCTCGTCCAGCTCCGCCAGCGCCTCTTCGGGGGCGGGGATGCCGCGGTCGAAGCCGCGCGCGATGCGGCGGCGCCACACCTCCACGCCCGACGCCAGCCGCCGCGCCTCTTCCCGCGTCTCGGCGCAGACGACGGCGAGGGCGACGATCGTGCGGGGGGCGGCGAGACGGGCGGAGGGGCGGAAGCGGGCCTGGTAGTCGCGGGCCGAGGCGGCGCCGTCCTCGCCGCTGATGAACTGCGCGTAGGCGTAGCCGCACCCCAGCTCGGCCGCCACGCGGGCGCTGCTCCCGCCCGAGCCCAGGAGCCAGACCTCGGGGACCGAGTCGCCGCGCGGCATGGCGCGGACGCGGCCCCACGGCTCGGCGCGCTTGCCGAAGGTGTTGCCCAGCCACCCGAGGAGGTCCTCCACCTGGCGCGGGAAGAGCTCGATGGGGAGGGGGCCGCGCCCGTACTGGAGCGCCTGGACGGTGCGCACGTCGCCGCCCGGCGCGCGGCCCAGCCCAAGGTCGATCCGGCCGGGGAAGAGCGTCTCCAGCATCCGGAACTGCTCGGCCACCTTGAACGGCGAGTAGTGCGTCAGCAGCACGCCCCCCGAACCCACCCGCATCGTCCGCGTCTCCGCCGCCACCCGCGCGATCAGCACCTCCGGCGCCGTGCCCGCGAAGGAGTTGGTGCTGTGGTGCTCGGCCAGCCAGTAGCGCGCGTAGCCCAGGCGCTCGCAGACTCTCGCCAGCTCCAGCGTCTCGCGCACCGCGTCCGCGCCCGTGCCGCCCGTCCGCACCGGCGACTGGTCCACCACCCCCAGCGTCAGCTCCGCCACCTTCGCCGTCTCCGGTCCGTGTCGTGTCGTCGCGTCTCAGAGCGGCGGAAGCTCGCACGGGCCGGGTTTTACGGCAACTTCGACTGCAACGGCGACTTCGAACGGCGGATCCGGGCGTGTCCCTCCGCTGCGCTCCGGGCCGGGCTGCGGGCGCCGTAGCTAACGATACTACCGTTTGCGACGGCGCGGAGCCCCTGGCGGACTCCGTGTGTCCGCCGCACCGCCTCCGATCGCCGTCTCCTTCCCATTCCCCTCCGCCAGGGTCTGAGCAACCGGGATGATGCTTGACGTTTCAGCCCGGGTTGATGCTTGACACTTTTCCTCCCCTCTGCGGGGACCCGTGCGAAGCCGGAACCCGCTGTTCAACCCGGTCAGCCACTCATCGTCCAGGTGCG
>DATACF010000054.1:0-2469 GCA_036259235.1 Longimicrobium sp.
GACACGGAGGGATTCTCCGTGTCCTCTGTGTCCCCTGTGTGAGGCCAAACGCCGTAGCAGCCAGTCTCACGCAGAGGCAGCAGAGAAGCAGAGGAACTTCGTGCAGTTCTCTGCTTCTCTGCTCCCTCTGCGTGAGCCCCAGGCCGTAAAAGCCAGGGCATCACGCGAAAGACGCGGAAACGGGATGCAATCCAGCCCCTCCGCTCACCCCTCGTCCAGCGGCGCCGACGGCAGCACCAGCGTGAACGTCGTCCCCGCGCCGGGCTCCGACTCCACCTCGACGCGCCCCCCGTGCGCCTCCGCGATCCCGCGGACGATCGAGAGCCCCAGCCCCACCCCGCGCCGGTCGGCCCGGTTCCCCTGCCAGTAGCGGTCGAAGAGGTGCGGGATCTGCGCCGGCGCGATCCCCGGCCCCGTGTCGGCCACCGCGATCCGCGCGCACCCCTCGGCGCACGAGGCCGACACCGTCACGCGACCGCCCGGCGGGGTGAACTTGAGCGCGTTCCCGATCAGGTTCCCCAGCGCCTGGAGGACGCGGTCGCGGTCGGCCCACACCACCCCGCCGTCCATCGGCCCCCGCGCCAGCGCGACGCCTGCGTCCGCCGCCGCGATCCCCGCCTGCTCCAGCGCCTCGGCGGCGATCGACGCGGCCAGGCAGGGCTCGCGCTCCAGCGAGAGCCGCCCGGCCTCGATGTGCGTGATGTCGAGGAGGTCCTGGATCATCCGGTTGGCCCGCTCGGCCGAGCGCTTGATCACCGCCGCCTGCGTCCGCTCGATCGCCATCTCCGGCGGGAGGAGGTCGAGGAGGAAGGCCGAGCTCATGAAGATGGAGTGCACCGGGTTGCGGAGGTCGTGCGACACCACCCCCAGCATGTCGTCGCGGGCGCGGGTGGCGCGCCGCGCCGCGTCGTAGAGGCGCGCGTTCTCCACCGCCAGCGCCGCCCGCCGCCCCAGCTCCTCGGCCAGCGCGCGGTCGGCCTCGTCGAAGGGGGGGCGCGCCGCCGTCCGCACGAACGCCACCGTCCCCAGCACCTCCCCCCGCGCCTTGAGCGGCGCCACCAGGAGCGAGCGGGGCGCCAGCTCGCGGACGAGCGCCGCGTGCTCCTCGCCCCGGCCCAGCGTCCCGATCCAGGCGTCGTCGATCTCGCGGACCAGGAGCGACTCCCCCGTCTCGATCACCCGCGCCTGCGGCCCCCCGTCGCCCAGCCGCGGCGGGTGGAAGCGCGCCTCCTGGAAGAGCGCCGCCGCACGGCTGTCGCCGTGGGTGGCGGCCACGCGGCGGACGGCGCCGTCCTCCACCACGTCCACCATCACCATCTCGGCCAGCCCGGGGATCGCCACCCGCGCCACCCCCTCCAGCGTCTCCTCCAGCTCCAGCGACATCACCAGGACGCGCCCCGACTCGGCCAGCAGCTGCATGCCCTCGGCCGCCCGCCGCTGCTCGGAGATGTCGGTGAAGCGCACCACCGCCCCGATCACCTCGCCGCCCCGCCGCACCGGCGACGACGAGTACGCCACCGGGAAAGAGCTCCCGTCCTTCCGCCAGAGGACCTCGTCCTCCACGCGGACCGTCCGCCCCTCCCGCGCCGCCCGCGAGATCGGGCACTCGGCGTCGGGGAGCGGCGTCCCGTCGGGGCGCGAGTGGTGGAAGAGGGGGTGCGCCACCCGGCCCACCATCTCCTCGGGGGCGTATCCCAGCTGCTCGGCGGCGGCGCGGTTGGCGAAGAGGATGCGGCCGTCGCGGTCGATGGTGTAGACCCCGTCGGTGGTGGCGCTCAGGAACTCCTCGCGCTCCCGGTACGCCCGCCGCGCCTCCTCCAGCGCCAGCCGCAGCTCGATCTCGCGCTGCGCCGAGGCCGCCATCTCCCGCAGCACCTCCACCTCGGCCTCCGTCCACGGGTGCGGCTCGGTGTCGATGGCGCAGAAGGAGCCGATCGGCTGGCCGCTCACCACCAGCGGGACGCCGACGTACGCCGCCACCCCCAGCGTTCTCACGGTGGGGACCTCGCGGTACTCCGGGTGCGCCCGCGTGTCGTCGATCACCAGCGGCCGCTCGGGGGTGGCCCCGGCGAGGGTGTAGTGGCAGAAGGTGCGGCCGGCCAGCTCGCGCGACGAGGCCAGCGGCTCGCGGAAGCCGGTGGAGGCCATGTAGAAGTCGCGCTCCTCGTCGACCAGCGAGAGGAAGGCGGCGGGGACGCGGAGGAGCCGCACGGCCAGCCGCGTCAGCCGCTCGAAGGCCGGCTCGGCGGGCGCGTCCAAGAGCCCGGTGGCGCGCACGGCGGCCACGCGGGCGAGGTCCCGGACGGCCGCGTCCACGGCGTCGTCGGGCGCGCGCGACGGCTGGGCGGGGTCGCGCCCCGGCGGGGTGGGCATCGTCGTAACCGCTGCTCCGCGAAAGGGATGGGGATGGCCGGCCGATGCACAGGCAAAAACCGGGCACACCCCCTCCGCGCCGCCGCGCGCGCCGCC
>DATACF010000055.1:0-10405 GCA_036259235.1 Longimicrobium sp.
GCCGCGACCCGTGAAGGAGTCGCGGCCGCCGGGGAGTCCGCCAGGGGCTTCGCCGCGTTGGAAACGGTAGCATCGTTTCCTACGCGGCCCGCAGCCCGGCCCGGAGCGCAGCGGAGGGACATGCCCGGAGCCGTCGTTGAAGTTGCCGTAAGCCGTTGCCGTTCAGTCGTGGTCTGCCGATTGCCCTGACCGGCGGACCATGAAGCCAATCACGAAAACGATCGCCGCGACGCTCGGCGCCGGGGCCCTCCTCGGGGCGTACGCCTTCCTCGTGGAGCCGCGCTGGCTGCAGGTGACGCGGACGCGCGTCCACGTCCGCGGCCTGCACCCGGACCTGGAGGGGTTCCGCGTCGCGCTGCTGACCGACCTGCACGCGGGCGACGGGACGCCGCTCTCGCTGATCCGCCGCGCCTGCCGCCTGGCGATGGCCGAGGCGCCGCACCTCGTCGCCCTCACCGGCGACCTCGCCGACGACGACGCGGGGACGTTCGCCCCCGTCCTGGGCGCGCTCCGCGGCCTCGAAGCGCCGTACGGCGTCTACACCGTCCCGGGGAACCACGACCACATCGTGGGCATCGAGACCTGGCGCCGCGACGTGGCCGCGCACCCCAACCTGATCGACCTCACCAACGAGGCGCGCCTCCTCGACGTCGGGGCGGCGCGCCTCTGCGTGGCGGGGGTGGACGACCTCTCGTTCGGCCGCCCCACGCTCGACCCGCTCCCGCCGCCGGAGCGGCGCGACTTCACCCTCCTCCTGGCCCACGACCCCGACCAGGCCGAGCGCGCCCGCCGCGGCTACGACGCCGTGGACCTCATCGTGAGCGGCCACACGCACGGCGGCCAGGTGCGCCTCCCCGTCGTCGGCGCGCTCAAGAACCCGTCCGAGAACGACGACCTCTACGAGCAGGGGCTGCGCCGGAGACCGTGGACGCAGGTCTATACCTCGCGCGGAGTTGGGACCGTCCACCTCACCGTCCGTTTCCTCTGCCGCCCCGAGGTGGCGGTGCTCACGCTGACAGGCGCCCCCCGCCCCCCGAAGGCGTAAACGGACGGGAACACCTTTTGCTCCAGCCGGGGGCGGCCGTGCAGACCGGAGCGCCGTTGGGACGGGGCGACGCGCCGGCACCCAGGGACTGGTTCCGTCGCAGCGGAGGCAAGAATGGCCCGACTGACTGGCATCGTGGAGTTCTTCAAGGACGACAAGGGGTACGGCTTCATCCGCCCGGACGACGGGAGCAAGGACGTCTTCGTCCACCACTCCTCCATCCAGATGGAGGGGTTCAAGTCCCTGAAGCGGGGCGACAAGGTGGAGTTCGAGATCCTGGACGATCCCAAGGGTCCCCGCGCGACGGACGTCCGCCGGGTCGAGGAGTAGCGCCCCGCGCGCTTCCGGTCCCACACCCGACGACTCGGCGCCGAGTCCCCCGCGGGGGCCGGCGCCGATCGTCGTTCCAGGGCCCGTCCAATCTTTGTCGCATCCGCGGCCGTCGTACCCCTCCTCCCGATCCGCCGCGCGTCCTCGATCGCCCAAGCCCTCACGCGGAGACGCGATCCGGATCGTCAGAAGGTGTTCGGAGAGATCCGTGCCCGGAACCAGCCCCCTGGCAAAGCGAGTAGATTCCTCACTCGTTCCTCGTTCGGAATGACAGGCCGGGGGGTTCTCTCGATCGTCCACACTTCGGACGGGCCGGGGATGCGCACGAGACCCCGCGCCGCGTATCCGGCGGAACGGGATCAGGGGACGAGGACGATCTTCCCGAACTGCCCCCCGGCCTCCAGGCGCGCGTGCGCCTCGCAGGCGTCGTCGAGCGGCATCACCGAGTCGATCACCGGCCGCAGCCCCCCGCCCCAGACGGCCTGGAGCATGGCCTCGAACTCGGCGCGGGACGACATGGTGGTGCCGATGAGCTCCAGCTGCTTCCAGAAGAGGACGCGCACGTCGACCTCGACGGTCGGCCCCGCGGTGGCGCCGTAGGTCACCAGCCGTCCGCCGCGGGCCAGCGCGCGGACGCTCCCCTTCCAGGTGGCCGCCCCCACGTTCTCCACAACCACGTCGACGCCGCGCTTCCCCGTGTCGCGGAAGACGGCCTTCGAGAAGTCCTCCTCCACCGCGCGGTCGTAGACGAAGTCGGCCCCGAGCGCCTTCAGCCGCTCCACGTTCTCCGCTCCCTTCGTGAGCGCGAAGACCCGCGCCCCCCGCATCCGCGCCAGCTGCACCGCCGCCGCCGCCGTCCCCCCGGAGGCGCCGATCACCAGCACGTCCTCGCCCGCCCGCAGCCGCGCGCGCTGGAGCGCCCGCCACGCGGTGCCGTACGAGATGGGGAGCGCCGCCGCCTCCTCGAAGGGCACCGCGTCGGGGATGGGGTACGCGTGCGAGGCCGGGACGGCGACGTACTCGCAGAACCCCCCGTCGGTGTGCTCGCCGAAGATCCTGTAGGCGACGCAGAGCGGCTCCTCGCCGCGGCGGCACCACTCGCAGGTGCCGTCCCAGAGCGAGGGGTTGACGACCACGCGCTCGCCGGCGCGCGCCTCGCTCACCCCGTCGCCCACCTCGACGACCACCCCGGCCGCGTCGGAGCCGCCGACGTGCGGCATGGTGGTCTCGATCGGCATCCCCCGGCGGACCCAGAGGTCGAGGTGGTTGAGCGCGGCGGCCTTCACCTCCACCAGCACCTCGCCGGGGCCGGGGACGGGCTGGGGCACCTGCTCGACGCGGACCACCTCGGGCCCGCCGTTCTCGTGGAAGATCGCCGCGCGCATGGGGCTGGGGGTCGGGGGTGGGGGAGGAGGATGCAGATCGGGAGCGGAAGGTAGAGAGCGGCGGAGGGGCGGGCAACGTGGGGGTGAAGGGGAGCCCCGTCGCGCGATCCCATTCCCCCGGTCCGATTCCCCGGTCCGGTTGAATTGAAACCGCTGCACCGCTGCAACAACGGCGAAAAGTCCGCCTTCGCGGACTCCCACGCGGGCATCTCCGCATCAAAGATGATCCTCAGTGCGCCTCGGCGCTCCGGTGGTAGTGGCGGCGGGCCTTGGCGCGGTTGCCGCAGCCGGCCATGTCGCACCAGCGGCGGCTGCGGTTGCGGCTGGTGTCGAGGTAGAGCCAGTCGCAGGCGTGGCCGGGGCACTCGCCCACGCGGTCCAGCAGGTCGCTCGTCAGCAGCTCCGCCGCGTCGCGCGCCACCGCCCGGAGGACGCGGTCGAGGGCGCGCGCGTCGTCCCACGCCCACGCGTAGCCGTCCGCGCCGTGCGTGACGCGCAGGTGCGATGCCGCCTGCCTCCACTCCTCGTTCAGCGTCTCCATGTCCGCCTCCCCCGGCGCCCGCCCGGCCGCCGCGGCGGAGAAGAGGCGGAAGACCGCCCCGCGCAGCGCCAGCGCCCGCGCGAACACGCGCGCGGCCTCCTCCGGCTCCGCGCGCGCCCGCTCGCGAAGCGCCTCCGCCTCGTCCTCCGCCAGCAGCCCGACCCGAACTCCCCACCACGCCAGGTCGTCGTACCCGTGCAGGTACTCGCCGAGCGGCGGGACGTGCTGGTCGAGCGTGTTCGCGAAGTCCAGGCAGAGCCGCCCGCCCAGCACCTTCATGCTCGCGATCGGATTTTCCATCGGTGCCCCCTGTGTCGCCTTCGGGTCTAACCAGATAGTAATACTTGACTGGTTAGGATGCCAGATTAGATTCTCCCTAACCTCCAAAAACACACTTTGGGGGTGATGTGCTTCGCGGCGTGGGGCGCGGCGCTTGCCGTGGCCGCGCCGGAGCTCTTCGGCGGATGGGGGAAGGAGGGCGGGATGACGAAGGAAGAGCGGTCGCGGGCGCTGCGGCTGGGGGCGTACGCGGCGACGTGGATCATCTGGGGCTCGACGTACCTGGCCATCAAGTACGGCGTGGAGACGCTTCCGCCCTTCTGGATGGCGGGGGTGCGCTCGGTGGCGGCGGGCGCCATCCTCTTCGCCTGGGGCCGCCTCCGCGGCGACGCGCTCCCCACGGCGGCGCAGTGGCGGGCGGCGGCGCTCACGGGCGCGCTCTTCTTCCTCCTGGGCCACGGCGGCCTCTTCTGGGGCGAGCAGCGCGTCGCCTCGGGGCCGGCGTCGCTCTTCGTGGCCACCGAGCACCTGTGGATCGTCCTCATCGCCCTCCTGGGGGGCGCGAGGCCGTCGAAGCGCGCGCTCGCCGGCGTGGCGCTGGGGCTGGGGGGGGTGACGCTCCTCACCGTCGGCGGCGCGGGGGCGGGCGCCGTGGACCCGCTCGGCGCGGCGGTGATCGTCGGCTGCGCGCTCGCCTGGGCGATGGGGATCGTCTACTTCCGCGGGCCCCGGCGCCCCGCGTCCGACCTCTTCGCCTCCGCCGCGCCGCTCCTCACCGGCGGCGTCATGCTCCTCGTCTTCTCCGCCGCCATCGGCGAGTTCGGCCGCGTGACCGCGGACGACCTGACGACGCGCGCGGTCCTCTCGCTCGCCTACCTGGTCGTCTTCGGCTCGGTGATCGCCTTCACCGCGCTCACCTTCCTCACCCGCACCGAGGGGCCGGGGCGCTCGGCCAGCTACGCCTACGTCAACCCGCTGGTGGCCGTCGCGCTGGGGTGGGCCTTCGCGGGCGAGCCGCTCACCGCCCGCGTCGTCGCCTCGGCGGTCGCCATCGTCGCCGCCGTCGTCCTCGTCGTCACCGGCACCCGTGCCGCGCCGGACCAGGCCGCCAACGAAGCCGTGTCGTCGCCCACCCGCCCGACGCGGTCCCCCCGCCTCCGGGAGATGGAAGGATGATCGCGCGCACCTGGCACGGCGCCGTCCGGGAGCCGGACGCCGACCGGTATCTCGACTACCTGGAGGAGACGGGGGTGAAGGCGTGCCGGGAGACGCCCGGGAACCTCGGCGTGCAGGTGCTGCGGCGCGTACGGGACGGCCGCGCGGAGTTCGTCTTCACCTCGTTCTGGGAGTCGATGGACGCGGTCCGCGCCTTCGCGGGCGCCGACGTCGAGCGCGCCGTCTACTATCCCGAGGACGCGCGCTGGCTCCTGGAGATGGAGCCCGGCGTGCGCCACTACGAGGTCGTTTCTGGAGCGGAAATCGTCGTCAATCGCGTAGCAGACCGGAACAGTTTGCCGGGGGGAGGAAAAACCTCCGGCTGACAGACTGTATACGGTATACAGCGCACGAAACGCCATCCTCTTGCACGACAACGATTTGCAGGAAACCCCGCCGGAGCGGAATGCATGTTGCTACATAATGGGGCACTCAACAAAACTTGCTGGAGGATCGGGAGCCGAGGGCGTCGGGGGCGGCGGACCGGCCGGGGGGCGGCGCGCGGGATGCGCGGACGCCCCCGGGACGGGGCGCGGGCACCGGGGCCGGGGCCGGGGGCGGGGTGATTCCACCTAAATCTCTCCGCCGCAACACCTTCCGTCTGGGGCACCGAGGTTCCTCGCCCCGCCGTCCTTCTCGACAGCGTTGACACCCGCCGCGAAGGGGCTTATGATGGCTCCCTCGCTCTACTTACGACGCGCGCGCCCGGCCCGGTCCTGAGGCCGCGCTTCAGCACGACAATCCGCAGGAACATGCCCAGATCTCGCTGGACGCTGATGCTCGTCCCGCACGACAACGAGCGCGTGCGTTCCTTCCAGATCTCCGGCAAGGACGTCAAGGCCATCGTCTCGGCCGTCCTGCTGGTGACCTTCCTCCTCGGCACCTTCACGGTCGCCTTCTTCGTCAAGCAGGGCCAGCACGTCCGCGCCGCCCAGCTCCGGCGCGAGAACACGCTCCTGGCCAAGGAGGTCGACCAGATGCGCCGCGAGATGACGGCGCTCAACCAGTCGATCGAGTCGCTGTCGAAGAAGGACGAGCAGTACCGCGTGATGTCGGGGCTCGACGAGCTGGGCGACGACGTCCGCCAGGCCGGCGTCGGCGGCCCCGCCGAGGACGGCGTCTCCGAGCAGGCGCTCCTCCAGCTGAACCCCGAGGTGGGCGGGAAGGTCTCCCGGGCCTCCACCGACCTCGAGACGCTCAACCGCCGCGCCGCGGTGCTGCGCGAGAGCATGGACGAGGCGCTCTCCGCCCTCCAGCGCAACCGCGACCGCCTGGCCGCCACCCCCTCCATCGCCCCCGCCGCGGGGCACCTCTCCTCGCTCTTCAGCAACGGCCGCTTCCACCCCGTGCTGCGCATCTCGCGCCCGCACAAGGGGATCGACATCGCCGCGCGGACCGGCGAGCCGATCCTGGCGGCCGCGCGCGGGCGGGTGGTCTTCGCGGGGAACAAGGGGAACGGCTACGGCTACATGGTCGAGATCGACCACGGCTACGGCTACCTCACCCGCTACGCCCACGCCTCGAAGCTCCTCGTCCGCGCCGGCCAGACGGTCAAGCGCGGCGACCTGATCGCCCACGTGGGCGCCACGGGGCTGGTCAGCGGCCCGCACCTCCACTACGAGGTGGAGGTCGAGGGGCGCCAGGTCGACCCGCTCAACTTCATCGTGGCCGACGCCATCCCGGAGTGACGGCGCGCTTTTCGCACCCGCCCCGTTCCGGTCTGAAGGCAACCGTTCAAGGAGCGCTCCCGGGCGCTCCTTCTTCGCATTTGGGGAGATGCTCTCCGCAGCCGCACTGATCCTGGCCGCGCACGCCGCGGCCGCCGACACCGCCGCGCCCCCGCGCCCCGCGCAGGACGACGCGCCGGCCGTCATCGTCCACCACCAGCCGGCGCTCCCCTTCGTGGCGCTCCGGCTCTCGGTCGTCGCTCCCGACCCCCCCGGCCACGCCGGCGCGGGGCACCTGATGCAGCACCTCCTCCTCCCCGCCCTCGAAGAGCAGGCGGCGCGGGTGGGGGCGCGGGTGCAGGCGGTGCGCGGCGCCGACGCCGTCGTCTACTCGGTGGTGGGGCCCGCCTCGGAGCTCGACTACCTGGCCGGGATCCTCCGCGGCGCCCTCCGCGTCCCCCAGCCGGGGCAGGGCGAGCTCCTCTCCTCCCTCGGCCGCCTGGCCGAGGAGCGCGCGGCCGAGCGCGAGGCGGCGGCGACGTACGTCCGCGCCGCGCTCCGGTCCCGCCTCTTCCCCGCCGACCTCCCCCCCGCGGGGACGGCCGAGGCCGCGGCGCGGCTGGAGACGGCGCGGCTGGCCGAGCTCTGGGGCGAGATGTACGCCCCGGAGCGGGTCTCGGTGGTGGCCGTGGGCGACGTGGAGCTCGACGACGTCCGCCGGGCCTTCCGCGCCCTCCCTCCCCCGCCCTCCGAGCGGCTCTCCGCCGCCCCCGCGGCCGACACCGTGGTCTCGCTGGCGGCCGACACGCCGCAGGCCACGCGCGGGTGGATCGCGGCGGCGTACCCCGCGCCGGAGGCCGACGCGGCGGCGCTGACGGTGACCGTGCGGCTCCTCCGCAACCACCTCCGGCGGCGGATGACGCGCTCGGCGGTGGAGGTGGAGCACTGGTGGACGCACCACGGCCAGGCGCTGGCGCTGGTGGTGGCCACCCCGGACTCGCTGGTCCCCGCCGCGCGGCGGACGGTGGACGGGGCGCTGGGGGCGCTGGGGGGAACGTTGAACGAGGGGCTCGTCCGCGAGGCGGGCGAGGCGGTGCGGCGCGAGATCCTCTTCTACTCGCGCACCCCCGAGCGGATGGCCGAGGTCCTGGGCGCCTTCGCCGACCGCGGCGGCGGGCCCGGCGGAGCGCAGCGCTTCTACGCCCGCGTGGGCGAGGTGGGCGAGGCGGAGGTCCGCGCCGTCCTCGAGCTCCTGGCGGCGCAGGAGGCGGCGACGATCCTGGTGCCGCCGCAGCGGATCCGGCGGGAGAGCCGGCGATGAGGGCGCGCACGACGACGATCCGGCGGATCGCGGCGCTCGTCCTCGCGGCGGCGGCGGGGACGGTGGCGGACGCGCTGGCGGCGCAGGACCGGATCCTGGTGCGCCCCGAGCCGGGGACGCCGGTGGTGGCGGTGGAGGTGCTGGTGGGCGTGGGGCCGGCCGACGAGGAGGCGGACGCGGCGGGGATCGCGTACCTCACCGCGCGCTCGGTGGTGGAGCCCGCGCGGGCGGTGATCGACTCGCTGGGGGGGCGGCTGGAGGTGGAGGGGCACAAGGACGCCGTCTCCTTCTCGCTCGCCATCGCCCCGGACGCGTGGGAGGAGGCGGCGCGGGCGCTGATGGTGGCGCTCTTCCGCGACCCCGTCGACAGCGCGGCGGTGGCGCGGCAGCGGCGGGCGCTGGTGCGCGAGCTGGAGGCGCGGCAGCTGAGCCCGGCCGACGCGCTGGCCCGCGAGGTCGACCGCGCCCTCTTCGGGCCCGGCCACCCGTGGGGGCGCCCCACGGTGGGGACGCCGGAGACGGTGGCGCGGATCTCGGCGGGAGAGGTGGACGCCTTCCTCCGGCGGGCCTTCACCCCCGAGCGCTCGGTGGCGGCGGTGGTGGGACCGGTGGAGCGCGAGGAGGCGCGCGCGGTGCTGGAGGGGCACTTCGGCGAGGGCGACCTCCGGATGGGCGAGGTCGACCCGCCGGCGCCCACCGACGAGCCGGTGCGGACCGAGTACGACGCCATCACCACCTGGGTGTCGGCGAGCTGGCACTTCGGGGGGCAGGCCGACGTGGAGGCGCTGCGGATGCTCTCGCACCTGGCGCTCCAGCGGGTCTCCTTCGGCCCCAGCCGCCGCTCGGTCTACAACGCCCGCGCCGACGTGACGCGCTACCCCGGCGGCGGCGAGCTGCGGATCGACGTCGTCGTCCCCCCGCGCGAGGCCGACGCGTGGGCCGAGCGCCTCCGCGAGGCGGTGTCGGCGTTCGCGGGCGAGCCCCTCCCGGGTCCGCAGTTCGGCGAGCGGATCCGGCGCTACCGCGGCGAGCGCCTCCTGGAGCTGGAGTTGCCCGAGGCGCGGGCGCGCACCCTGGCGCGCAACGCGCTCCTGGGCGGGCGCGTGGACACGCTGGTCGACTTCGAGGGGCTCACGGCCGAGCGGCTGAACGAGGCGGCGCGGGCGCTCTCCGCGCCGGTGCTGGTCTTCCTCGGACCTTCGGTGGAGGGCGGGGAGTAAGAAGCCGGGACGGGAATCTTTCCGGAACTCTGACGCGGAGCGTGCGACGTGGGCGGCTGGCAGGTGCTCCTGATGATGCTGGACCTGTTGACGATCCTGATCCTGGTGCGGGTGGTGCTCTCCTGGATCGTGTCGCCGGTCTCGCGCAACCCGCTGGTGGAGATGGTGCGTCAGGTCACCGACGTGATCCTCCGCCCCATCCAGTCGGTGATGCCCAACCTGGGCCCGATCGACATCTCCCCCATGGTCGCCATCCTCGCCCTCAGCCTCCTCAAGACGCTGATCGCCTCGGCGGCGTATTGAGGAGAAGACTTGACAAACGGGGCTTAACAGCACAAACTGTACGCCAGGTGCCTTCACCTGGAGGATGGCCGATGATGAGCCACGTTCCCGAGAACCGCTGGCGGGCCCCGGAGGAGCCGCTCCCCGAGCTCCTCCCCCCGATGCGGCCGCTTGACCCGACGCCGCCGGAAGACCACGACGAGTTCGTGGAGCTGCGCAGCCGGGGGCTGCGCGCGATCCGCGCCCAGTTGGAGAAGCGCAGAAAGCGCTGAGCGAGCCCGTTCTCACGCAGGCCGAAGACCGAGGAGTTCCCCCGAACCTCTCGGTCTTTTTGTCGGCCGTGGTGTCCACTCCGTGTACTTCGAGCCGAATGCACTGTTCCGGAGAAGTCTGGTACCTGCCGCCGGAAGCGCGCGTGGGCGGCGACCCGAAGACGAGGCGGCACGTCCTCCTCACCCCGTGCGACGAGGAGGACGACGTGGGCGTGTTCGCCTACGCCAGCCGGGCCGGCACCGAGGCGGCGTTCGGAGGGGCCGCGTTCTTCTTCAACCGATCCGCGCGGCGTGCCCTCCACGCCGGATTCGACGCGCCGACGTACGTGATGCCCTGCCGCCTGGTCGCGGCGGGGAGCGAGGACCTGATCCGGAAGACGGGGCGGATCGTGGACGAGATGCGGGAGATCCGCCGCGCGCTCCACCGGGCGCTGGGGATCGGGACGAGAACGCGCCGTGGCGGGCCCGCGGCCGGGAGCCTGCGCGGGTGCCTGGTGGAGCTGGCCCCACCCGTGGCGGACGAGATCGGCACGCGCGCCGCGCTGCTGGTGACGGAGCCGGGCTACTCGCTCCAGCGCCGCTATCAGCTCGTGCTCCCGCTCCTCGACCCGGACGAGTACGAGCCGAGCCCCGGCGACGTCTTGGTGGAGGAGAAGCCCTGGATCTCGGCGGTGGAGGAGGACATGCGCCGCGTGCTGGTCGCGGTCCCGATGATCCAGGCGGCGTTCCACCCCACCGACCTCGCCCGCGTCGTCCCGGCGGTCGTGGACGACGCCACGATCGCCGCGGTCGACCGCGCGCTGCTGGCGCTCTTCGGGCTGTGACGGCGAAGGGCCGCGCCCCGGTGA